>CAZJZF010000226.1:0-4792 GCA_964550385.1 uncultured Lentimicrobiaceae bacterium
GAAGTTGATCCCGGCCATGCACTGATCATAAAAAGAGATGGCACGGTATCCCAAACACTTGTAAATACCCCGGGCCCCCGAAAAAGCTGTTCCTTCGAAAGAATTTATTTCAGCCGGGGTACCGACCAGGTAATTTACAAGGAACGAAAGATGCTGGGAAGAAACCTTGCCCCTGCTGTTCTGAAGGCCATTGATTACAACCTGAAGGATACCGTGTTCAGCTATATCCCCAACACCGCTTCCGTGGCTTTCAGGGGATTCTCCGAAGCTGTTAATGGCTGGTGCAACGAGCGCAAAAAAGAACAAATCCTGGCTTTAACCTACCCACCCGATAAAGCCAGGCTCGATGAGATCTTTGCCCTGAGACCCAGGATTGAGAGAATTGCAGTGAAAGACGTGAAGCTCAGGACTTTTATTACCCAGGATAGCCTGCGTGATGACCTTGTGGCGCATGTATACGATGTTACTTACGGAGCTGTAAAGGATGATGTGGATACCCTGGTGGTGCTGGATGACAGCATTGTTCGCGGTACAACATTGAAACAGAGTATTATACGAATCCTCGACCGGCTTAAACCACACCGGATTATCATCGTTTCATCCGCCCCCCAGATTCGCTATCCCGACTGCTATGGAATCGATATGACGCGCCTGGGAGATTTTATCGCCTTTAATGCAGCTATTGAGTTGCTCAAAGAGAAAAGACTGGATCACATCATTACCGGGGTGTACAACAAATGCAAAGCTCAGGTGAATCTTCCCAAGGAGGAGATGGTGAATTATGTGAAGGAGATTTATGAACCCTTGAAAACTTCGGAGATTACACGTAAGATAGCCCGGATGCTTACCCCGGAAAACACCCATGCCAGGGTGGATATCATCTACCAAACCATCGAAGATCTGCATACGGCATGTCCAAATGATCTGGGCGACTGGTACTTTACCGGAAACTATCCTACACCCGGTGGAAATAAGGTGGTGAATGCCTCCTATATCAACTATATCGAGAAGAGAAATACTCGCGCTTACCAGTTTTAGGCCAGGGGCAACTACTCGGCAAGCCAGCTGCTGATTTTCGCCAGTACCTCGTTTCGCTGGCTGTCCATAAGTCCTGAAATGCGAATGGTATGGCAATCCGAAGGGCTTACCACCTTCAGCATATTCTTTTTTTCGCGCTGGTCGTACAACACAGCCGAGGCAAACCAGGGATCCCATTCACCGTAGATGAAAACCATTTTCGGATCTTCCTTTAAAAGGTATTCATGTACTTTATTGGAAATGCTGACATCAAAGGTAAACTGCACGGAATCGGGCAGAAAAATCTTCTGCATATACCCTCTGGTGGAGCTAATCGTCATCAGCTCCCAGAAAGGGTGGATTTCGTAACCGTAATATCCCAGCTGTTTGGCCGCCTGCACAAAAAACGGAAGAAAACTGTCAAAGGATTCGATGGCAAAATAGTCGGGGGATGAAACAAGCACCAGATGCAGAAAAATCGCTTCATCCGAAGCGTCTTCTGCCGGAATGGCAGAAGGGTTCCAACCCCACTGGTAGAAAGAAAATGCGTATTCAAGTACCAGATAATCCAGCAGTTCATCCAGGCCGATCTTATAGGTAAGCTCATTTTTTTTCACATAGTTTTCCAGCATCGGAATCATTTTATCACGCCTCATTAATACCTGCGCCTGAAATTTTCTGATTCCTTCCCTGGTTTCGGGAGTACCGGTAGTGGCGACGAAAGACTCATGCCTTCCATCCTCTACTCCGAAATTCAGGGGAGCCACATACGGAATGGTGATATCTACATCATTAGGATATAAAACTCTGTGAATCAAACAGGTGGTTCCCCCTTTGCTGATACCTGTCGAAATCCACTTTCCATGGTACCGTTTTTTAAAGGCTTGAATAATGCGATGATGGTCTGCCGCAGCATTTTCTACGGTCAGGTATTCCCACCCTTTCTCGGGAATCGATTTGCCAAAATAACGGTGCTCCACCACCATCTGGCTGGTATTGAATAGGGATACCAGTTCATCTTCAAAATCAGCCCTTTCGGCATATCCTGCCGCATACCCTTCTGTAGTAATCACCATGGGTGAATCGAAACTGTTATGCATCAGAAATATACGCTGTTTAAATGTCCCCTGGGCAGGATCATTGTGGTCTATGGGCTGTTCGAACCAGATCAGGTATTTGGCTTTGATGGGGCTTTTTTCCGGAAGCTCTTCCACCGAAACTACCCCCGGTATGCGTTTGAGTCTGCTTTTCAGAAAAACCTGTGCTTCGGCCCTATAGGGTAGCAGACAGAATACAGCAAGAATTAAGCTCAGCAGGACACTTTTTGGTTTTCTCATTTTTGGTGGGATAACAGGTTAAAAGTAAATCGGTTTACAGAAAGCCCCTCATTACCAAATTTTCGGCAATCTGGATGGCATTGGTAGCGGCCCCTTTGCGCACATTATCGGCCACCACCCACAGGTCGATGGCAGTTTTAAGGGAGGCATCCTGACGGATTCGTCCCACATACACTTCATCTTTACCGGTGGCTGCCAATGGTGTTGGATACAGAGATACTTCAGGTTCATCCTGTACGATGATCCCCGGGGATACCATCAGAACTTTCCGAACCTGATCGGGAGATACGGGCTGTGAGAATTCGATATTCACCGATTCGCTATGGCTTACGGGTACAGGAACCCTTACCACCGTTGCGGTGATGGCCATTCCGGGGGCATTCAGGATTTTTCGGGTTTCATATACCAGCTTTTCTTCCTCCACCGTAGTTCCATCCGGAAGAAAAATTCCTCCCTGAGGAATTACATTGAAGTCGATGGGATGGGGGTAACATTTTTCACCCGAAATGCCTGATCGCTCATCGCTGAGCTGGGTGATCCCTTTGATACCGCTGCCCGAAACCGATTGGTAGGTTGAAACAACAAGACGCTTGATGCCGAAGGCTTTGTGCAGTGGACTCAGCGCCACAACCAGTTGAATGGTGCTGCAGTTGGGATTGGCAATCAGGTAGTTGGTGGGGCCGATGGTCTCAGGATTAACTTCCGGCACTACCAGGGGTACTCCGGGCTCTCTGCGCCAGGCTGATGAATTGTCAACAACCCTGCATCCTGCCCGGGTAAACAGCGGAGCGTATTGCAGTGCAGCGGCTCCACCGGCTGAAAACAGGGCAAGGTTAGGTTTTGCTGCGATGGCCTGTTCAACGGTTACCACGGTAATTTCGGCCCCTTTAAAAAGAATTTTCTTTCCGGCAGAACGTTCCGATGCAGCTGCGATCACTTCTGAAACCGGAAGGTTTGAAGCCTCCAGACATCTGAGCATCATCTGTCCCACCAGTCCGGTGGCACCTACTACTGCTATTTTCATCCTAATCAGCCTTTTGATACGATCTTTGCCCAATCGTCCTTCAACGTTACTGTACGGTTAAAAACCAACTTTTCCGGTGTTGAATCGGGATCTATGTTGAAATACCCGAGCCGTTCGAACTGGTAATGGGAGAGGGGAGCAGCACCCTGTACGGATGGTTCAACGAATGCTATTTTTGTTTGCAGTGAGTCAGGATTCAGATGATCGGTAAAATCCACCCCTTCGGTTCCATCATCAGGATTTTCACTTTTGAAAAGGCGGTCGTAAAGCCTTACCTCTGCCTGCAGCGCATCATTTGCCGATACCCAGTGAAGGGTGGCTTTCACTTTTCGTCCATCCGGCGAATCGCCACCGCGTGTTAAGGGGTCGTAAGTGCAGCGGATTTCGGTGATGTTGCCGGAGTCGTCCTTTATTACTTCACGGCAGGTGATAAAATAGGCATACCTGAGGCGCACCTCCCTGCCGGGAGATAAACGGTAAAATTTGTTGTGAGGCTCCTCCATAAAGTCTTCCTGCTCAACATATAGTGTACCCGAAAAAGGAATCTGACGGGTTCCGGCAGCAGGATCTTCGGGGTTATTGACGGCTTCCAGCCATTCGGTTTGCCCCTCCGGATAGTTGGTAATGACCACTTTAACCGGATTGAGGACTCCCATGATTCTGGGGGCACGTTTGTTCAGGTCTTCGCGGAGGCAATGCTCCAGAAAAGCGGTGTCGATAACATTTTCCCGTTTGGCCACTCCGATCCGTTCCGAGAAAATGCGGATCGATTCCGGGGTGTATCCTCTGCGGCGAAATCCCGAGATGGTAGGCATCCGGGGATCATCCCACCCCTTTACATAACCCTCTTTCACCAGCCTGAGGAGCTTGCGCTTGCTCATCACCGTGTAGTTCAGGTTCAAACGGGCCATTTCGCGCTGTTTGGGGCGATAGGAGTCGGTTGTAATCTGATCGAGGAACCATTCGTAGAGCGGCCTGTGCACTTCAAACTCCAGAGTGCAGATGGAATGGGTGATTCCTTCCAGAAAATCTGACTGTCCGTGTGCCCAGTCGTACATCGGATAGATGCACCATTGGTTGCCGGTGCGATGATGCTCCTTGTGCAGAATCCGGTACATGATCGGGTCGCGCATGTGCATGTTGGGCGAACGCATGTCCACTTTTGCCCGAAGCACTTTCTCCCCTTCTGCAAATTCCCCTTTGCGCATCCTGCGGAACAGGTCAATATTCTCTTCGATGGAGCGGTTGCGGTATGGGCTTTCAATACCGGGTTCGGTGGGAGTTTTTCGTTGTTGCGATATCAGGTCGGCAGGCTGATCATCCACATACGCCTTTCCCTCCCGGATGAACATCTCAGCCCAATCGTAGAGCTGTTCAAAATAGTCTGAAGCATAAAGCTCCTTGTGCCAGTGAA
>CAZJZF010000227.1:0-4774 GCA_964550385.1 uncultured Lentimicrobiaceae bacterium
GGGTTGAATGGCTTTCCTGATAATGTGCACCTGTTTTTTACACTGCTCGATGATCTTAATAACGGATGGAGAAGGATCGGCGTCAAGGTTTGCAGAGTATAAGGCATCAACATCATCGTCAACTTTTTGAAGCGTAATAAAAAAGTTATCCATAATAGCCTCGAGCAGGCTGAAAAGCAGAATGTCTGGTCCCCTGTCACGCATTACACCGAGGTTCTCTCTGAGCCTCGATCGCAGGTGTTCGAAGTGTTTTGCCCTTTTTTCCTGAAACGACACGAGATAGTTTTTACCAAAGATGACACTGATTTGTTCTGTGATAAGAATTTTTCCGGATGGCACAATGGATTTGAAAGTAAAGAAGCTGAAGTTGTCAAATTCCTGATATTTAGGCCGTTGATTCACATCAAGGATGTCCTGTATCACAAGATCGTGTATTTGCATTTTTCTGCAGATCAGGGCAATGGATTCAGGGTTGTTGAGTCCATACACATTGAGCCAGTAACGATATTCAGTCTGGTCGAAACCAACAAGGGATTCCAGGGGGATGCTGGTGGTTTCGATACATTCCTTTTCGTTGTATCTGAAGAGTTGTAAATCGATCTTTTCGGGATGATCGATGCCCGTGAAAATAAATTTGCCAGGATCAGCATTTTTTCTGTTAAGTATCCGGGGCTTTGGTGTCCGTTCCTGGTTTTGATGCTTGGGTTTCATACAGATATCTTTTGGCGAAATTACAAAAACAGCATCAGGATGAATGTTCTTTAAGTAATTTCAATTTTAAGGGTTATTGGGTGACGGTTACAGGTTAAGTCTGGCCTGAATTCCCCTTACATCTTTCTTAAGCTCTTCAATCGATGAGAGCAATGCATCCTTCGGGGTGTTTTCTTCGGGGATTTCTGAGCTGATGTAATTGACAAACCGCCACACCTCACGCACCTGGCTGATTTCCAAGGTAAAAGGCTCATAGAAGCGATTCAGTGACACCATTCTGAGTTTCCCTTCAGTGGGGATGAGGTTTTCCACCATTTTAAACATAATGCCGTCGTCGAGGGTGACGATGATGTAGGGCATCCCATTCCGGATGGTGTTCCAGTTCTGTACATACTCGCCGGTAACAAACGATCCGTGGGGGATGGGCAGCATCGAGTCGCCCGAGATCTGGAAGGTGCGGAACTTTTTGTCGCGTGGCAGGAAAGGGAGCTGAAAGGCGGGCAGGATTTTGATGTATTCCGGATCGGCAAAGCCGCGTGCGTAACCAGCGCTGGCTTTTTCGTGCACCAGCTCGATGTTGTCGTTGTTCTCCGGGGTCACCGTAGTGGTAAGCACCCTGAGTTTGCTGCCGGTGATAAACACATCGTAACCACGTTCCAATTGATTAAGCTGGCTTTCGGGTAGCGATTGCAGATCGATCTTCACCAGGGTGTCGATGGCGATACCGAAATAGCTGGAAAATGCCACCATGGCATCGATGTTGGGCTGAGCCACGTTGTTTTCATACCCGCTCAGGGTGGGGCGTTTCATGCCGAGCGCCGAGGCTACGTCGTCCTGCGTGCGGCCTCTGCGCTTGCGCAGGAATTTGATGTTGCTGCTGTAGTACATTGGTTTAGTTGTTTATGCGTTTAGTTGTTTAGTCGTGTTGGGTCAAGGCACGCCTTGACCCTATTGATTATTCGTTTATTTGTTTAGTCGTTTAGTCGTGCATCTTCAATGCAAGCGTTGGTTTGCTGTGATTCTCTCAGATCTTGTTGTTATATATTACTGTTGTTAGTATTGAGGACTGATTTCCTTAAAGCATTGATTTTATTAGAGATCATTTCGATTTGTTGCCGGATGATCAGATAATCTTCTTTTGAGAACAATCCAAGGTCATGACTAACAATCAATTGGCTTAGTAATTCCATCAGGCTCGAGTAGGAAAGTTGATAGAAGTGGGCTTGATCCTTTAATCCGGCTCTTGAGGTTCCTTCTGCAATATTGGAGCTGACGGAAATTGCCGCCCTGCGCATTTGCGCTACAAGGCAAAATTTTTCATGATCGGGAAATGTTGCTGTAACTCTGTAGATCTCTTTGATCATAGTTCGGATGTCTTCCCAAACATGAAGCCTCTCGAAAGAATAAATTTTTTCTTTCATGCAAAACCCTCATTTACAGATACTCTCATCAACTAAACACCTAAACAGATAAACAACTCAACAATCTTCCTCAACTTTTTCTTGACAAAGATAATACAAATGATTAATTTGTCAACAAAAAAATGATTAATATTTGATCGTTTATGTGTTTAGTCGTTTAGGCGTTTAGGACAACGACTAAACACCTAAACGCATAAACACCTAAACATTCACATGCAGAAAACCATTCTCCACCTCGACCTCGACACCTTCTTTGTTTCTGTGGAGCGGCTGGCAAACAGCCGGCTCATCGGGAAACCCGTGATTGTTGGGGGATTGTCGGATCGCGGGGTGGTGGCGGGGTGCAGTTACGAGGCGCGGCAGTTTGGGGTACATTCGGCGATGCCGGTGAGGATGGCGCGGATGCTGTGCGGCGATGCGGTGTTTATACGGGGCGATATGGGGCTTTACTCGCACTACTCGCGGGTGGTCACCGACATCATAGCGGAGGAGGCTCCGCTGTACGAGAAGGCATCGATCGATGAGCACTACCTCGACATCACAGGGATGGATCGTTTTTTCGGCTCGCTGAAATGGGCGAAAGAGCTGCGGCAAAAGATCATGCATGAAACCGGGCTTCCCATTTCGCTGGGGTTGTCGGTGAACAAAACGGTGTCGAAGATTGCCACCTGTGAGGCGAAGCCCAACGGCGAAAAGGAGGTGTCGCTTTTGCAGGTGCCGGGGTTTCTGGGGCCCCGTCCCATCAGCCGCATGCCGATGATCGGGGAGAAAACCTTCACGCTGCTCCGCTCCATGGGCATCGCCACCATCGGAACCCTGGGAGCCATCCCCCGCGAAATGGTGGTGCAGGTGCTGGGAAAAAACGGCGAGATGCTCTGGAAACGGGCCAACGGCATCGACCATACCCCCGTAAAGCCTTACAGCGAGCAGAAATCGATGAGTGCCGAGCATACCTTCGACACCGATACCATAGATATAGTGATGCTGCGCCACCTGTTGGTGGGAATGGTGGAAAAGCTCTCGTACAAGCTGCGCAAACAGCAGAAGCTCGCCGGGTGCGTTACCGTAAAGATCCGCTATGCCAACTTCGACACCCATACCCTGCAGCAGAAAATTCCCTACACCTCCTTCGACCATGTGCTGATCCCTGTGGTACACGGGCTCTTTGAACGCCTCTACCAGCGCCGAATGCTCATCCGGCTCATCGGCGTGAAATTCAGTCAGATGGTTGGAGGCACCCAGCAGCTCAGCCTCTTCGAAGATACCCCCGAGATGATCAGCCTCTACCAGGCCATGGACAAAATGCGGAACAAATACGGCAGCAGCGCGGTGAAGAGAGGGGTGGGGGTGAGGGGATAAAGGCAGATTAGAAATTAAAAATTAGAAATTAAAAATGGGCAGAAGAAACACTGCTAACACACAGCGCCGTAGGCGCGGAAGAGTCTAACCACGGATGAAGTCCGGGGCAGAAGAAACACTGCTAACACACAGCGCCGTAGACTCGGAAGAGTCTAACCCCGGATGAAGTCCGGGGTTAGTAAACTCAGTTAAACAAAAGCCCCAGAGGGGCGACAGAAAACATCATTCCCTGAAAAATTGCAAAAATCTCAACAAATAAGGTAATCTGTGAGCCATTTATGCATTTCAATGGTTAATGAGTAGAAATTAGTCGGAACTTTGCATGATGAAACACCTGATATCATCCCTGATTGTTTTAATATTCATGGCGTGCTTGCCGCCGGAGACTGCGGCACAGAGCCGCAATGAGGATAAGTCACTCTCCCGCAAAGAGATGACTCGTGATTTGCAGGTTGCGGTTAAAACCCTGAAGAAAAACCACCCGCTCCTGTTTAAATATATCAGCAAGGATGCGTTTGAGAAAAGTTTCGACAGCCTGTTGCTGAATCTGCCTGAGCAGATGTCGAAGGGTGACTTTTACATCATGGCAAGCCAACTGGTATACTCGCTCCGGCATGGCCATATGCTGTTGTATCCGGGCAAACCCGATAGCCGGCTGTTCGATTATCATACCCTGTCGAAATTCAAATACGAACTTTACGACAGCCTGCTTTACATCGTAAGGAACGATTCCTCCCTGGCGGGAATTCAACCGGGAACCCGCATCGACCGGGTAAACGGAAAAGATATCAAAGGCATGGTAAGCAAATATCTCGAGGCAGTTCCGCTGGAAGGGTACACCGAAACCCTGCGCCCCGGTTTGTTCGGAATGCTTTTTCCACTGTTTGTCGATCACGAATTTGGCAGTGCCGATACACTGGAGCTGGAACTCAATTACCTCGATTCATCCTGGGTATGCAGATTGCCGGCATACCAGAGTGATCCTTTGTGGCAGGGAATTGCAGATCTCATGGGAATGGTCCGCAATGTGATGAACCCTCCCTTTATTGCTGACTCCTCTGGCCTTTACTCCCCCGATGCAAAGCTCAAGTTTCTCGACGATGACAAGAAGATTGCATTGCTTTCGGTCAACAGTTTTATGCAGTTAAATAGTCCTTTTTACCGCCAGGGCTTTAAGATGCTCGACTCACTCCGCACCGAGCACCTCATACTGGATTTGCGCAGCAACCTCGGTGGCATACTTTTGCTCACAGCTGATCTGCAGTCGTACCTCTGGGATACGG
>CAZJZF010000228.1:0-4768 GCA_964550385.1 uncultured Lentimicrobiaceae bacterium
TGGTAGCAGCCATTGCAGGCATTGTCGGTGCTAAGGTTTTTCATCAGCTCGAGAACTTTCAGGAATTTCTGGAGGATCCCATTGGCAACCTTTTTTCAGCAGGTGGGCTCACCTTTTACGGCGGTCTCATATTCGGGGTTATTGCGGTTTTATGGTATATACGCAAAAAGAATATACCATGGATGCACATGATGGATGTGGCTGCCCCTGCGGTGATTCTTGCTTATGGTGTTGGCAGAATGGGGTGCATGGCTTCCGGTGATGGCTGCTGGGGTATCCCCAATCCCGATCCCAAACCTGAGTGGCTGGCATTTCTCCCCGACTGGATGTGGTCCTTTAACTTTCCTCACAACGTTATCAATGAAGGAGTTCCGATCGAGAGCTGCGGAGGGAATTATTGCCATGTATTGCCGGTACCGGTTTGGCCTACTCCCTTCTACGAATCTATGATAAGTATCATGTTCTTTTTTGTGCTTTGGGGAATGCGCAAGGTGATGAGAGCACCCGGAACCCTCTTTGCCCTCTTTTTCGTGCTGAATGGAGTGGAACGTTTTTTCATTGAGAGGATCAGGGTTAACAACCGGTTTTCGCTGGGCAGTATTACCTATACACAGGCAGAGCTGATTGCCCTTGTGCTGGTGATTTTGGGAATTGCCGGTATTTTCTTTTTCAGGCGTTTACATAGAAAATCAATGGCTAAAAAGCACCCTTCAACTGTAAAAAATGCTGAGGTATGATGCTGGAAAACCTTTGCCGGAGTGTTATCAATGCTGCCCGGGTATCGGGCGACTTTGCCATGAATGAAATCTCGGACCTGAAACGGGACCAGATCAAGCTGAAAGGGCACAAAGACCTTGTTACCTATGTGGATCACGCCAATGAAAGGCGAATCGTAAATGAGCTATTGAAGGTACTCCCGGGAGCCGGGTTTATCACCGAAGAGCAGACCGTAACCAACGAGAACCGTGACTTTACCTGGATTATCGATCCTTTGGACGGAACCACCAATTATGTACACGGTATCCCGATTTTCTCTGTGAGCATTGCTTTGATGCATCTCGGCAGGATTGTGCTGGGCGTGGTTTATATTCCCGCCCTCGATGAGTGTTTTTACAGTTATGAAGGTGGCGGGGTGTATCTGAACGAGAAACCTGTTTCGGTAAGCACTGTCCAAAGCCTGGGCGATGCGATCATCGCTACCGGTTTCCCCTACGAAGATCTGCCCGACCTCGACCGGCACATGGAACTGCTTAAGGTGTATATCTCCCATTCCCATGGAATCCGCCGCATGGGCTCTGCTGCCATCGACCTGGCCTATGTTGCCTGTGGCAGGTTCGATGCGATGTTCGAAACCGGCCTGAATCCCTGGGATGTTGCAGCGGGAGCATTCCTGGTAAAGCAGGCAGGCGGTGAGGTGACCGATTACACCGGTGGAACAGGGTATCTTTTCAACAAAGAACTTATCGCATGCAATAAAGCGCTGTTTCCCCGTTTTTTCGATCTTACCCATTCTTATCTCGTCGGAAAACAAATCCTGTAAACTGCCTTTCACGCTTTGAAACAGATCTACCGATACATCCTGCGTTCCTATGCAGGCCCCCTGGTGCTTACTTTCAGCATCTCCCTGTTTATTCTGGTGATGCAGTTCCTCTGGAAGTATATTGATGACCTGGTAGGCAAAGGGTTGGAATGGTATATCATTGCGGAATTGCTGTTCTATGCCACCGCCACTTTCGTTCCACTGGCACTCCCCCTTGCCATCCTTTTTGCCTCCCTGATGACATTCGGCAATCTGGGCGAAAAGTACGAACTGGTGGCAATGAAGGCTGCTGGCATCTCTCTCAACCGTCTCATGCGCCCCCTGGTTTACCTGATAGTCATCATCAGCCTTTCTGCATTCTTTTTCTCCAACAATGTGCTGCCGGTGGCCAATCTCAAAATGTTTACCCTGCTCAACGATGTGCGACAGAAAAAACCCGCCGTAAACATCCGTCCCGGAGTTTTTTATACTGAAATTGAAGGGGTTGTGATCAAGATCGGGAAGAAAGACTCTGATGGCAAAGGGGTGGAAGATATTATGATTTACGATTACTCCACACCGGAGGCCTCAAGATACAATTGCCTCAACCTTACTATGGCAAAAAAGGGGCTTATTGAACTTACCCCTGATGAGCGGTTTATGAGAATAACCCTTTTCGATGGGGTGAACTATTCCGAGAAGATCCAGTCACGGGAACAAATCACATCAAGACCCCTGCAGCGTACCAGCTTCTCGTCGCAGCAGAAAGTGATCGACCTTTCAGCATTTGCCTTTCAGAAGACCAATGAAGAGTTCTTCAAAGATGATTTCAGGATGCTCAGCGTAGCCCAGCTCAATAAAACCATCGATTCTCTATACGGCGATTTCAAGCGCGATAATGAAATGTTTCAGGCTGATGTAGTGAGGGCATTCCGGCATATCTACAACGACACTCTTCCTGCTGTTGCACCACCTGTTTCGGATCTGACAGCCGAAGATACTTCCACCACCGAACGAAAGCCTTACCGGCCCCTTTACGGCGATTCACTTGCAGTTTATATCCTTGACAATTTCACATCTGATGAACGGAGGAATATTGCAGTAACCGCTGCCCAGCTTGCCCGCAGTGCCAAAGAAAGCATCCACAACCGCCACCTGATGCTCACCAGCCGCATCCGGCTCATCCGGAAATACGAGATTGAATGGCACCGCAAATTCACCCTTTCCATCGCCTGCCTCATCCTCTTTTTTATCGGCGCCCCGTTGGGCGCCATCATCCGCAAAGGGGGGCTCGGCATGCCCGCTGTGATGTCGGTGGTACTGTTTATTATCTTCCATGTGCTCTCCATGACCGGCGATAAGCTCGCCCGCGAAAGCACCGTTTCGCCTGCCGCAGGGATGTGGATGGCGTCGCTCATCATCCTCCCCGCTGGGGTGTTCCTCACCTGGAAAGCCACCTCCGACGCCCCCCTCCTCGATGCCGAAACCTATGCGAAAGGGTTAAGAAGCCTGAGGGCTGCGATTAATCGTAAAGTAAAGAAGAACCGACCAATAGCCTCGGCAGAGTTTCCGGATCTGGCATAATTGAAATACCCTCTGGTGTGATATGTGGGGAATGAAGATTGTGAAATAACGATGATGGAGGCAATGCTGGGAATTATTCAGTTTCATCGGAGTTTTATACGGCGCATTGCTTATCTTTGCAAGCTAAAGCAATAAGAATTAGGATTATGGATGGCGAAGCTGATCATGGCAAAATAATGGATTATTACATTGAAAGCTCTGACAAGGACTTTAAAACAATGTTGGATCTATATAGTACCGGGAATAATTCCTGGGCACTTTTCATCGGACACCTTGTTATTGAAAAATTGCTTAAGGCTTTGTATTTAAAGAGGATTCGGGAATTTCCTCCGTTAATTCACGACCTGAGAAGGATATGTGAAAAATCGGGGATTGAACCTGAAGAAAACCTAAATATTGCCCTCGACAGTATTTCCAGGTTTAACATCAGAGCCAGGTATGATGATTACAAGCAAAACTTCAGCAAGTTATGCACCGATAGTTTTACAGAAGAGTGGATCGGGAAAATAAAAGATATCAGACAATGGATAAAAACGATGCTATCAGAATAAGTATAAATTACCTGAATAGGTTGAGAAACAGCGAAATTCACTTCTCAGAGGCATGGTTATTTGGCTCCTATGCCAAAGGAAATCAGCACGAAGACAGTGATATAGACATTGCCATTGTTTTAGAAGAGGGTAACGCAAATTCATTTGATACTGAGGTTCAATTGATGGTAATACGTAAAGGTGAAGAAACCAGAATAGAACCCCATGCTTTTTCAAAGGAAGAATTTAACCTCAGCATTCCATTGGTAAAACAAATTTTAAATCATGGTTTGAAAATATCATGATTTTTCATATTCTGAATCAGGTAATTCATCAGATAACGCATTTTAGTCTTTCGAAATGAGGTGTTCAAAGATTTTTTTTGCCTAATACACAATCACTTTGTGCATCTGCTTCCCCCTTTTGCGTACTCCCATTACGATCATTGCTTTGTTTTTAAAGAAAGTAGGTTTATGTGCCTTTCAGTTCCAGTAAACAATGGTTCTTTTTGAGCGTTGAGAATCAATTTTTAAGAAATTCCTTCATGTCAGAGATCATCAAAGTGGCTAAAATTATTACCAATTACAGATAAAAGTAAGAAAAATATTTACCGTTATTCCTGCAAATTGAAAAGGAAAATTTCAGATTGCAGGGTTGATTTTGCCCCATGAACAAGCGGCGGTTATCCCACGGGATCATTTATTATCTTTGCACCATAAAACTCTTTGTTTTGGACATTCTGGTGGTGCTATCCCGTTTTCCCTGGCCCCTCGAAAAGGGGGATAAGCTCAGGGCATACCATTTCCTCCGGTGGATGGCACAGCATCACAGGATTCATCTGGTAGCCCTTACCGACAGGGATCCATCAGACTCGGATCTAAAGGCGGTTGCACCTTTCTGTAGCAGTGTTACCGTAATCAGATACCGCTGGTGGCACATTTTCCAGGGGCTTGCCTGGGCTTTCTGGCACCGTGTACCGTTTCAGGTAGGGTATTTCTTCTCACGGTATGCCAGTAGAAAAGTTGCAGCAGCAGCCGAAACCCTGAAACCCGATGTGGTTTTCGCTCAGCTTATCCGGGTCGTTCCCCTGGTGGAATCTTTGTCCTGCAGGAAAATCATCGACTACCAGGATGCC
>CAZJZF010000229.1:0-4761 GCA_964550385.1 uncultured Lentimicrobiaceae bacterium
AAGAGCGAAAGGAGAATTTTCTTCATGGGATACATAGAATCGGGCTGATGTGTATGATAAATGTTAATAACCCTGCAGCTCTGATAAGAAACGGGAAAAGGATTTGAATATTTCAGAAAGAACAACACTCATTCTGTCTTATAATTTATATTATGTTAAGTTATAAACGATTCCACCTCCCCTGCAAAGTCACATATAAAAGAAAAAGGCTGTAACCGGAGAAACAGCCTTTAAAGAGTTTTCACTTTTTGATTTCATTATTCCGGCTTGGCAGCATCAATTTTCTTTTTCATTTCCACTGCCAGATCATTTTTTCTTTGGCGAAGGTAAATGGAATAAAGCATGCGCATGGGATCAACATCAGAACCATTCACTTTATGAGCTGTTTCAAGATACGGAAGTGCCAGATTGAAAAGTGAATCAACCTGTTTGATGATTCCATCATACGATGGATCGCCAAAAGGCAGTTTTTGTGCAACTGCAAGAAGATCAACGGCTTTATTGTTATACATAGTACCCAGATTGAATAAGGCCTCGAAATAATCGGGTTTAACCTCTACCGCTTTCTTATAGTAATTCACACACAGATCAAAATTCTCTTCGTTCTGCCCGATCGTTAGATTCCCCTCTTTTGAGAGCTGATCATAAATATTGCCGATCACGAAATAAAGATTGGCGTTGTTGGGTTGTTTCAGAATTACAGCCTCCAGGAGTTCCTTGGTTTTGAGATAATCTTTTTTCTTGAGATATGTATCAGCTTCACTGAGTGAAAGATCCACATCATCCGGATTAATACTTCTGGCTTCATTGGCAACCACAATGGCTTCTTCGTACTGCAAACTGTCGGATAATTGCCTGATATAGAATGAGGCGGCTCTAACTGCGTAATATCCGGGCAGGGTGTCGCGTGCTTCTCTGAATCCAATCATCTTTTTCAGCCCGTGCGATTGTTTAAAATTGTCATACGCTCTACTAAAGTCATCGTTGTTGAAATTCTGAACCCCAAGGTTAAAGAACCCTTCGGCAATGATAGCCAGCCCACGGACTGCAGAGGTCGGAAAAGTCATGTCTACCATTAACCTGGGATCTATTTCGATGGATTTCAGGTAAGATTCTTTTGCAAGCTGCAGTGCGGTTTCCGGATTGCTCGCAATAGCTTTGTAGGCACCTTTGACAGGCTCATTAAAGCTTATCACCTTGTTATCGAACAGTATGACATTAAACATCAGACCATACTCAAATTTAATGGCTTTACCCTGGGGTGTTTTCTCCTTTTTGTAATCTGTAAGCGGATCCCCCAGCTGTGTACGAAGCTCTTCTACCGGCATACCTATGTATACCCCATTTACATAATCGTAACAGCGAAAAGTTGCATAATACAGATTTCCTCTGATAAGCCACATTTTGGCATCGGAGGTGTAACGATCATCTGCCATGGCTATATTCAGGTTTTCATAGGCTTTGTCAAGCATATCGTTCCTGATGTAAGTAATCATATTTTGAACCGGATCCTGGGCCTGAACCCCTGTTGCATAAAACACGGCAATAAATAAAACAATTAGACTCCTTTTCATGGTGTTAAGTTTTTTATGAATTCTTTGATTTTATGTGTAAAAATAGTGCCAGAATTTAACAGATATCTCTATTCATCGGTTTGCGGTTCATTTGAATCATCCAATGGTTCACCTGAGATTTCCGAAGAATCCACAATCTCGTCATCTTCATGAACCACTTTTGAGACCGCAGCAATGGAGTCGTTGTTCCTGAGGTTGATGAGTTTTACCCCCTGGGTGGCTCTTCCCATTACCCGCAGGCTGATTACAGCCATCCTGATCGCAATTCCCGATTTGTTGATAATCATGAGATCGTCGAGGTCGTTTACATTGAGGATAGCCACCAGTTTTCCGGTTTTGTCGGTGACATTGAGGGTTTTCACCCCTTTCCCTCCCCTGCTGGTGATGCGGTAATCCTCCAGGCTGGAACGCTTGCCATACCCATTCTCAGAAACCACAAGGATGTCGTATTGGTTATTCTCCATACAGATCATTC
Organism: uncultured Lentimicrobiaceae bacterium; assembly: GCA_964550385.1. Lineage (GTDB taxonomy): Bacteria > Bacteroidota > Bacteroidia > Bacteroidales > SKPS01 > SKPS01. Next base: position 2,050 of record CAZJZF010000229.1, read on the forward strand.
CAATAACTTGATCTTGTGGCGATTGAAGAGTAACGCCCTTAACACCCGTTGCATTTCTCCCCATGGGCCTCACATGTTTCTCGTTGAAACGGATGGCGCGACCGGAACGGAGTGCAAGGACTACTTCAGATGTTCCATTCGTGAGTTTTGCTTCCAGCAGGTGATCATCATCCTTGATGGTTACTGCATTGATTCCATTCACTCTGGGTCGGCTATACGCCTCCAGGGATGTTTTTTTAATGATCCCCTTTTCTGTAGCCAGAATGATAAAATTGCTCTTCACGTAGGCTTCATCCTTCAGGTTTTTGATATTGATGTAAGCCTTGATTTTATCATCCGGTTCGATGTTGATCATATTCTGAATCGCCCTGCCCTTCGAAGCCTTGGAACCTTCGGGGATTTCGAAAACCCTGAGCCAGTAACACTTTCCTTTTTCGGTAAAAAGAAGCAGGTAGTTGTGGTTCGATGCCACAAACATATGCTCGACGAAGTCATCGATACGTATATCAGAGCCTTTCGCCCCTACCCCACCCCTGTTCTGGGTCCGGTATTCCACCAGACTGGTTCTTTTGATATATCCCAGGTGGCTTATGGTAACGAGCACATCATCATCGGGAATGGTATCTTCGATCTTGAAATCTTCGGCTGCATATTCAATTTCGGTGCGCGTGGGATCACCGTATTTGTCTTTGATTTCGGAAAGATCCTTTTTAATAATGCTGAACTGGAGCGTTTCATCCTCCAGAATCTGTTTAAGATATTCGATATGCTTCAGCAAAGCATTGTATTCGTCAATAACCTTCTGCCTTTCAAGTCCTGTCAGCTTTTGAAGCCTCATATCCAGAATAGCCCGGGCCTGAAGTTCCGACAAGCTGAATTTCTCCATGAGTCCGTTGCGGGCATCTTCCGGGGTATTGGAAGCACGGATCAGTGCGATCACTTCATCCAGGTGATCGAGTGCAATGAGCAGGCCTTCGAGAATATGTGCTTTGTCTTCTGCTTCTTTGAGTTCGTAACGGGTTTTTCTGAGAAGCACCTCATGCCGGTGCTCTACGAAATAGTGTATGAGCTGTTTGAGGTTCAACAGCATAGGCCTTCCCTTAACAAGTGCAATGTTGTTTACGTTAAATGCCGATTGCAGCATCGTCATCTGGTAAAGCTTATTGAGTACCACATTGGGTATGGCATCCTTTTTCAGTTCATAGACGATCCGCATGCCGTTCCGGTCGGATTCGTCGCGCAGGTCTGAAATCCCTTCAAGTTTCTTATCGTTAACCAGTTCGGCGGTCTTTTTAATCATTTCGGCCTTGTTAACCTGGTAAGGGATACTGGTAACGATGATTCTGTCGCGGCCACCATTTTCTGCCATTTCCACTTCAGCCACTCCACGCACCACAATCCTGCCTCTGCCGGTTTCATAAGCCTCTTTCACACCGTCATATCCGTAAATCAATCCACCTGTGGGAAAATCGGGGCCCTTGATATGCTTCATCAGCTCTGGGATGGTAATTTCCCGATTATCGATATAGGCCATGATGCCATCGATGACCTCGTTGAGGTTGTGGGGAGGCATATTGGTTGCCATCCCTACTGCAATTCCACTGGCACCATTTACAAGCAGATTGGGAATAGCCGAAGGGAGTACGGTAGGTTCTTCGAGGGTATCGTCGAAGTTGTTCTGAAAGTTCACCGTATCTTTTTCGATATCGCCGAGCATTTCTTCTGCGATCTTTTGCAGCCTTGCCTCCGTATAACGCATAGCTGCGGGGCTGTCACCGTCGACCGATCCGAAGTTACCCTGACCATCCACCAACGGATAACGCAACGACCACTCCTGGGCCATACGCACCATGGCATCGTATACCGAAGTATCGCCATGCGGGTGATATTTACCGAGCACCTCCCCAACAATCCTGGCCGATTTTTTATAGGGCTTGTTGGCCCAAAGTGCCAGCTCCCTCATCCCGAACAATACTCTCCGGTGTACGGGTTTCATTCCATCCCTCACGTCGGGCAACGCTCTTGATACAATAACCGACATCGAATAGTCGATGTAGGCAGTTTTCATTTGGCTTCCGATATCAACCCGTACGATCCTGTCTTTATCCTGCATCTTGTCCAATTACTTGATAATGAAAATATAAGGCGAAAATGTTAACTGTATTTTTTCGCTCACGAAGGTAATCATTTTTCCCCAAACCAATGCACATATTTGTGTAAGATCCTCAGGGAAAATATAAACAGAATTGTGTTAAAAAAAGCAAGGCCATAATAGCATTGCTGGGACATTTGATATTACTTTTGACGGGGAACAAAACGCCGTGTGGGTTGTTTTGGTTATATTGATTGTATATCAAACAAAAACAAGAGTAAACGGAGGATAATACCTATATGGAAGCCAAGTTTTCAAAGAGGGTTAAGGATGTGATATCTTACAGCCGTGAGGAGGCTGTAAGGTTGGGCAATGATTATATTGGACTGGAACACCTGTTTCTGGGATTGATACGTGAAGGGGAAGGCAAGGCTATGCAGATTCTTGCCTATCAGAATGTTGACATAGTAGGATTAAAAAAGCGCATTGAAAAGACCATCCGCCGACAGGATGCAGACATGAAGGATGTGACCAATATTCCTTTGGTGCGGCAGGCGGAAAAAGTGTTGAAGATCACCTATCTTGAGGCCCGGTCATTCCGTAGTGAACTCATTGGCACT
>CAZJZF010000230.1:0-2678 GCA_964550385.1 uncultured Lentimicrobiaceae bacterium
CCGCCTTTGTAACCGACAACATTGGTATCAACTGGGAACTGTGTGCCGGACAACCCTATTTTGCTGCCGTTGGTGTACGGTATCGCTTCGACTAATATTTACAGGGCATAGGTGATGCCCAGCATGGCATTGAACCTTTGGGCCGGATAGTATTGCCAGCGGTAGTATTTTGAGGCAGAGAGGTTATTAAGCCTGATGAACCCTGAAAGAAGCTTCGAGTAGCGGTATTCTCCACCGATACTGATGTCGAGGATCTCTTTCAGGGTTTTCGTTTGCTCCACCCCGTTCTCAAACTCCTGTACCCTGATGCCGCTCAGATATTGCAATGATGCGTAGGCAATGATTTTATCCTCAAGATTATACCGAACATCCAAACCGGTGGTAAGGGCAGGTTTGTGCCATGCATATCCTGTGGTAATCATATTGTAATCCTGGTATTTTACCAACCCGGTAACCATCAGTTTCTCCGCTATTTTAACTCCCATTTCAGCTTTCACGGTAAGGATCGTGCCGTCATCGTATACTACATTGAAACGGTTATTGAAAAGCATCGTGGTGTCGGCAGTGAACATCGGCATATTTTTTACACTTTCTGACGAGACCATGGCGTTGAGGTTCACACGGGGGCCAATGGCAGTGTTGATTCCGCCGAATGCCCTGATGGGGGTAATTTGGTTCAGCATGAAGGGGTTGAACATCAGAAATGGGTTTTCAGAAGCCAGGTCTCTGAGGCTCCAATGCTTTATGCCGCCATCAAGTCCTCCGGTGATGAGGAACTGCTGCTCTTTCAGCGATATCTTCAGAAGGATGTCCGGAAAAACCCTGAGCTTCCCGTTGTTGTCACTTTCATAAGCCACGGTGAAACCTGCTTTCAGATCCATCTCCTTCACCCGTGTACTTATAAAGGGATTTACCCGGATCAGCCCCGACATGGTGGTGCCGATGGTTGTGTCCTCACCAGGTATCACATGGTAATATTCACCCGAGAATTTCAAGCCAATCAGCTGTGAAGGGCTGAAATCGAACCATTCAACCCCTTTGTCCAGACTTCCGGTCAGCTTTATTCCGTGCTCGGTGGTAGGAAACAGGTCGTTGATCATTTGGTATTGAAGTCCAAAAGCGTGATTCAGTCGGCTGTTGCCCCAATAATTGCTCCGAAGGGCTGCGCTGAAACCAGCAGTATGAAACCTCGCTCTGATGGAATCGCGACTGAGGGTATCGTTGAGCAGACTGTCGGGGCGTCCGTAATAATGCACCACATCCCTGCCGTAGCTTCCTTTGAAGTCGTAGATGTGGTTTTTGCCTGACAGCGAGGCGTTAGCATCCACTTCGTTTTCACTGTAGCCCTGATAGGCGTACCCTTTGATGTTGCCCAGCGATGACAGGTGCTTGTAGTGTATGCCATAGTTGTGTTGCCTCGATCGGAGGCTGTTGTAAAATACTTCAAAATAGGGAGTGGTGTAGTTCCCGAAGCCGGTCTTCATAAAAAACCGGTACAATTGTTCCTGGGGCATACCACTCATTTTTGCTGCTTTGATGGGGGCTACCTCTATATCGGTTTCAAGTTTCACCGGAGAAATCTCATATAGAATTTCCTCTTTAACTGCCGAAGCAGAATCAGTTACCGCAGGGTTAAGATTGATTTTATTGGCATCATCAATCATCGGGTTGTAACTCTTGATCACAGTCACCTCTTCCCGGTGAATCTCCGGCTGCCCCATCAGCATCAGAGGTGCACTTATCAACAACAGGGGTATGGCAAGGTATTTTTTCATTTTTCTGATTTTTTTCGTTATCTGATGCAGAAATGGATATTACAGTCCCGGGGTTTCGGATTCCGGATCACCTATCTTCAATTCAATCTCCTCCTCTGCTTTCTTTTGTTCCATCAGCTTCTCCTCTTCAGCGATGGCTCTCATTCTGGTTTTGGCTTCGGTTACAAGGTCATCTCCTTCGTAGTTGTCTATGATACTCTGTAAAGTGTGTTTTGCCTGAAAAATATTTCCGGTTTTTACATACACATCGGCCAGGAGGATAAAGGCTTTGGCTATCCAGTAGTCGTATGAAGAGAAATCGTTGATGAGTTCAAAAATCTCCTTCTCGGCCGGCTCATAGTTCTCAAGTTCAAAATGAATCAGGGCAAGGTGGTACTTGGCCTCGGCAGCCATTTCATTCTGTGTTCGTTTCAATACCGTCTCGAAGCTTTGCTGTGCCGGCAGCATGCTGTCAAGTGCCAGCGCAGATTTCCCCTGGATAAGCCATGCTTCTGTAATAACTTCATCTGTGTGTTGTTTCTCGCGTATGATTTTTGCCGCCACCGTGTAGGCTTTGGCATGGTCGCCCAGCCTGCTGTAGCAGTGCATTTGTCCAATGCGCGATTGCTGCAGATAGTTCGTGTTTTCGGCGTTTTGTTCCAGCCGCACGTAGTTCTCGAGAGCGCCCTGGCAGTTGTCGTTTTGCATATGGATGGAGGCGGCACGCAACAGGGCAACTTCGGTAAATTTGGTGCGATGCTGGCTTGTTACGAAATTGTACCCCTGAAGCGCTGCCGGGAAGTTTTTGGCAGCAAGCTCAATTTCTGCCCGATAGAATTGTGCATCGATGATATATACCCCTTCGGGGAATTGTTTGATGTAGTTGTTGAGAGCCGGCAATGCTTTTTCGTTGTTGCCATCGAG
>CAZJZF010000230.1:2688-4751 GCA_964550385.1 uncultured Lentimicrobiaceae bacterium
ATCGAGGTAGTATTTTTCTGCCGGGCGATAAGCCAGGGTATCCTTTTCGGTATCGCTTACAGCATAGGAGGTCCCTTTCACATATTCGTAAAAGATGTCTGCCTGGTCATTGTCGGTATAAATATCTCTGATGAGCAGTATTGCCTCTTTCGATTCAGGTGTGCCACGATATTCCTTGAATACCCTGTCGAGATTTTTCAAGGCCAGTTGTTCTTTGCCGGTATTGTTGTAGATCTGTCCGGTTTTTAGCAGCACCTCTTTTTCGAAGCTGCTTTTCGGATACTCGGCAAGAAGTCTGTTGTAAGCATCCAGCGCCATGGGGAGGTTGTCGAGGATCAGATAGGTATTGCCCAGCTCAAAGAGGGCATCATCGCGGTAGGGCGATGACTTCTGGTTTTTTGTAAAATCCTCAAGGGTGGAAGCTTTCTGCTGGAATTTTCCCATTGCTCCGTAGGCCACTGCCTGCTGGTACAGGGGGTAATCGTTGTTGCGTCCTTTGATGTCACCGGCTTGTTTGTAATAGGCAGAAGCATTGGCGTAGTCCTTCTTCATGAAGTAGCAGTCTGCTGCACGCATGGTGGCATCTTGTACAATATCAGCTCTTTCCTGCTCAGGTTTCATCAAAAACCTCCTGAAAGCAATCAGGGCAGCATCATACTCTTTCACCTTGAAGTGGGTATAACCGATGCTGTAATTGGCCATATTGAACGCTTCCATATCGAATGCTCCCGGGGCAGCCTGAAAGCGGTTGAAATAGTCGCGTGCATTCTCCCACGATTCAAGTCGGTACCACGCTTCACCGGTCCAGTAGAGGTTCTGGGCATGGATTTTACGGTCGATATTGTAATCCAGCGATTTCCCAAATACATCGATGGCATCGGCATAATTGTTATCGTTGAACAGTTCCACCCCGCGCAGCCAGGTAATTTTCTGGTAGGCTGCTTTCATTTTGCTGTTCTGGTCTTTGATCTTCTCGATGGAGGCGAGGGCACTTTTGTAGTTTTTTGTCGAAAGGTACAGGTTCACCAGCATAGCCTGGGCATCCCGTACCCGAGGGCTGGAAGGATAATCTCCCAGAAACTGCTCAAAGGCTTTAATGGCCTGGTTGTAAGGGTTTATGGCAAGGTCGTACGATAGCTTGGCATAGTTGAACAGGGCATCTTCGGTAACCTTTGGGTCGAGCCCGATTTTGTAAGCTTCAAGGAAGGCATTCATCGCAAACCGCTTCTCTTTGGTCTGAATGTAACAGTCGGCCAGGTGGTAGTAGGCGTTCTGTGCCAGAGTGTCTTTGCCGTTGGCAACCTTCTGGAACATATCCCTGGCGCTCTCGAAATCACCTGTTTTGTAGTATACGTATCCAATCTGGTAGGCATCAGGTCTGTCAATACTTCCCTGGCTTTCCTTCAGATAGATTTCGATGTACCCGAGAGCCTCTTCGTACCGATCCAGTTTGTAGTAGGCATCTGCCATCAGGCGGGAAATGGTGCCCAGCCTTTTGGTGGTTTTCCGGTCGATGAGCGGGGTGATCATCCCCGGCATCTCCTTGTACCGTTTCTGGGCATAGAGAATCTGTGCGTAATAATAGGGAATAAGGGGCTTGAAGTCGGGATGATCCTTAATCGCTTCGAAATGTTTCAGCGCTTCGTTGTAATCGGCGTCGAGGTAGCACACGTGGGCATAATAGTAGATGGCGTAGCTTTTGAATTTCGAGTCGCGCTCTTTCAGTATTTTAAATGCCTGCTTTGCCTTGTCGTAGTTCCCGGTTTCGAACCAGGAGTACCCCGCAGCAAAGTAGTATTCATCTTTCTGTTTCTGGGATAGGATTTCAGGATTCACTTTGCCAAATGCTTCGGAAGCCTTCTTATACGACTTCCGGTCGTAGTACATTTTCCCCAGACAATACCAGGCAGCAGGCACTCTGGCATGCCCCGGCTGACCTTCGATAAAGGCAGTAAGACGCGATTCGGCGTCCGGATGTTTGAGTTCGTAAGAAGCTGCTCCGGCATAATACTCTGCGTCAGCCCTCATCAATGATTGGCGATCCGGTATTTCATCGATCACTT
>CAZJZF010000231.1:0-2565 GCA_964550385.1 uncultured Lentimicrobiaceae bacterium
TTCGTGAGCGTACACGTAGTGCCGTAGTGGTTGACGACACCGTATGCTACGTTGCTGTCGGCGCGAACAGCGACCGCGCTGTTCGTTACGGCAGTTATTACAGTATTGAGAACAATACCGGCAATCGTTTTCCCATCATGTGTTGAGCCTAGAAGGAATCCAGCCGTAACCACGCCAATTGCAAGCAGTGGCAGAATTTGTTTGGCAAATCCCCAGGCCGAGATGGTCCATTCCCGGTTATCTTCGTCATTTTTATCCAATAGCGTGATAACTCCTAAAGCAGCAATACCCACCAGCATGGGTACCAGGGGAATGAGCTTTTCATTCGGAATGAAGTATGAAGAAAGTAAGGCGGATAACGACGTAGCAATAACAGCTCCGATCACCCACTGCCATTTTATCTTCAGGATGTATATCAATGAATATCCAAGTAACAGGGAGAAAAACCCGGTAATGAACCATTTATATTTCCAGATATAATACCAGACGCTCGAAGTATCATCAACGCTTGGGCTTCCCCAGTTGGCAAATACAAGGATCAGAACCAGGATAAAAAAATGGAAGGAAGTTTGCCATACCGGTCTTTTTTCCGGAGGAACAGTAATATTCATTTGTTCCTCCCGCTTTATCTTCTCTTCCTTACGATAGATTAATGACATAGCGATTCCAATAATCACGCTGAATGATACCGCCCCGATTGTCCGGGCAACACCCATCTCAAAACCGAGTATCCGGGCCGTAAGGATAATGGCCAGGATATTGATGGCGGGCCCTGAATATAAAAAAGCAATAGCAGGCCCAAGACCAGCACCACGCTTGTGAATGCTGGAAAACAAGGGCAGAATGGTACAGGAACATACGGCCAGTATGGTCCCGGATACGGCAGCTACAGAATAAGCCAGCCATTTTTTTGCATTAGCGCCAAAATAACGCAATACAGAGCCCTGGCTGACGAAAACCGAAATAACACCGGCAATGAAGAAAGCGGGTAATAAACATAGGATAACATGTTCACGGGCATACCATTTCACCAGGTCGAATGTGGCATCAATGGCCGTTGTGAATCTAACACTTTCAATGGGCAGAAAAAACGCCACCCCGAAAATAACGGTGATCCAAAGAAGGATCTTTAATTCTTTTTTATTTTCCATTCCTATATTATCAAACATTTCGCTAAAACCCGAAATGATGAACTAAAAATTTTTCAAAAAAAGAACATTATGATATAATACACCCCAACTCCAATAAAAACCACAGCGACTACACGTCTGAACCAGAGTTCAAAGATTTTAATCCGGTTGTACCATTTGCCTACATTTCCTACAGCAAATGCCAGCAACCAGGCAAAAATGATGACAGGCAATCCGGTTGCGACTGCAAAAACGACCGGCAGGAAGAGACCACTTGGGCTGGCAATACTGATCGGGATCAGCATGACAAAATAGAGAACGCCGCTGTAGGGGCAGAAGGCCAGGGCGAAAACCATTCCCAGGAGGAGTGAACTCAGGTAGCTTCCCTGTCCTTTTTCACCAATTTTCTCAGTGAGCCTGGAGAAGCCGGGAAATTTGATTTTCAGGATATCGAGCATGAATAGCCCGATCACGATCATGACCGGGCCCAGCAGTTTTTCGCCCCAGCCCTGGAAGAGGCTGGCCACGTTCATCTTGCTGGCCCCGAAATAAATGATGATCGCCAAGCCAGTGTATGAAACAGCCCTTCCCAGCGTATAGATCAACCCGCTCAGGAAAACTTTACGCCGGTCTTCCAGGTTCCGGCTGATAAATCCGATGGCGGAAATATTCGTTGCCAGGGGGCAGGGACTGATGGCTGTCATTAATCCCAGGATAAATGCAGTGAGGGCAGCGTATTGTGAATTATCCAGGATACTTTGAAGGAATTCCATCGGTCTATTCTTTCAATGCTTTTTCGACAGCTTTCTTTACTTCCGCCTTAAGCCGTTCATAATTATCGACATACATAAATCCTTCGCCGGTGATATCAACTTTTTTGTCGCCATGCACCACTATCAGTGTCTGCATCCCGATGCCCATTTTCTCACCAATTTCTTTTCCGGCAGCTTCATCCAGGTTGACAGACTTAAAGAAATACTCGCCAGATTTAACCGGCTCCGGGTATAATTCTTCCAGGGCTTTCTTCGAATTATTTTCAACAGAAATACAGGTATTGCACCTTCTTTCGAAATGAAAATAATATACTCCTAAATCTGAGGACTTTACCTCCTCATTGTTCGTTTGTGCCGGGTTGTCCTGTGCATTGCAGGGGAACTGCATGGCAATCATGGACATGAAAAACAGGGTTATAATTGTCATTCTCATATTCATACGTTTTATTGGTATTTCTTTAAGATATTGATAATCTCTTCCGCAGAAGGGATTCGGCCTTTGATCTCGACCTTTTCATTGACCACCAGGGCGGGAGTCGACATCACGCCATAATTCATGATATCCATGATATCTTCCACTTTGGTGATGGTTGCGTTGATATTATTATGCTCGACCACCTCGCGGGCCATCTTTTCGAGCGACTTGCATTTGGGGCAGCCTG
>CAZJZF010000231.1:2575-4717 GCA_964550385.1 uncultured Lentimicrobiaceae bacterium
CTGTGCCCAGGATCTTAATTTCCATATTTCAGTCGTTTTTACAGGTTTTCCGGGCGAACTCGTTTCTTTCCTTTGCGAAAAATTCACTTAGAAGATGGCGGGCTTCTTCCCAGTTTTCTTTATTGATACAGTATTTGATAAAAGGCGGATTGATCTCTCCCTGGATCAATCCGGCCTTTTTAAGTTCCTTAAGATGTTCGGATAAAGTAGAGCGTGCGATGGGCAACTCCTCGGCCATATCGCCTGAATAGCAGCATTTATCGAGGTTGGCGGCAAGGAAATTCAGCACGAAGATACGCACAGGATGTGAAAGGGCTTTTGCATACTTTGCAAGCTTCTCCTGCTGTGGCGTGAGATATGTTTTCTTCTGGCTCATTGCATTTCGTATTTCGCAAAAATACGAAATGTTTTAAAATGGCAAAAATTTCCTTAAAACAATTTTTTAAGGAATCAAATTAATCTCATGTTAACTATTATTCATATCTTTAACACGAAAAAATAACATTATGCAATTTCGTCCGGAACAGCCTTATAATGATCTGCCTTTATTACCACCTAAAGCAGATATTGAAACTAAAAATGTATTGAAAAAGCTTGTATCCGCCCGGGCAGGGCTCGCTGAACTCAAAGGACGTGCACCCCTCATACCAAATCAGGATATTTTGATCAATAACATATCATTACAGGAAGCGAAAGTCAGTTCTGAAATAGAAAATATTATTACAACGAATGATGAATTATTCAAAGCTATCAGTGCTAAGAATTATCCAGTCGATAAATCTACGAAAGAAGTCATCAACTACAGGAAGGCTCTTTATAGTGGTTTTCAAGCGATTGGCACAAACAAGATTTTGACTATTAATGATATCATCAATATTAATGATACAATAATTGAAACTACGGAGGGTATCAGAAAACTTCCCGGAACTACGCTCATGAACGATCAAACCAATGAAGTGATCTATACCCCGCCTGCGGGAGAAAATGTTATAAGGGCCAAATTGGATAACCTGGCTTTATTTATTAATGATGACGAATCTTTTAATGTTGATCCTTTAATTAAAATGGCGATGATTCACTATCAGTTTGAATCAATACATCCTTTTAGTGATGGAAACGGGAGAACCGGAAGGATCATCAACGTTTTGTATTTATGTTTAAAGGATATTATCGATATGCCGGTATTATTTCTAAGTCGATATATTTCACTGCATAAATCAGACTATTACCGGCTTTTAAGAAATGTGACAGTAAATAATGACTGGGAATCCTGGATTATCTACATGCTGGATGCTGTAACAGAAACCGCTGCCTCCACAATTAAAAAAGTTAGTGATATCCGACAGACAATTGACGAAACCATTGAAATGGTTAAAAAACAAGCGCCTGAAATTTATAAAAAGGAACTTGTTGAAGTCTTATTTGAGCAGCCATATTGTAAAAGCTCTTTTCTTGAAAAAAAATTAGGTGTAGTTCGGCAAACTGCATCAGTTTATTTAAAGAAACTTCAAGAAATCCATGTGCTGGAACTTCAAAAAATAGGTAAGGAGAATCTATACCTTAATACAGCTCTTGTGCAGGTATTAAAAAAATGACTTTAAACACAACTGTTCTTTATGTTAAGATTTTTGCTTTTCTCTAACATGACACACATGTCATGTTAAATGAATTAACCTATGCTTCTATTCATGTTAAATATTCTGGAGATGATTAACATGAAAAGTTCTCCAACTCCCTCACAATCTCCATCGTCCTGACACTCACGGTGCAAACCTGTTGCAGCAGATCAATCACCTTTTCCTTGTAATCAGCAAAACGATAGGTGATAAATTTTTCGGCGCTGCTTATTTGCCATGATTTTCCCTTCTTCTACCCCCTGGCCTCCGCCCCGTGCCAACGGTTCATTTTTCCATTATGATTTAACTATTTCGCCAAAAAATCCGTAAAATCTTCAATGTCAACATTCAAAGTTCGAAGTGATTGTTTGACAATAAATTCCGGTACAGGATCAATATGTGCTTGAAGAACAATAGGGCGGTTCACTTCTTTTCCTGCCCAGATCTCATGCCCTCCATGGGTTCTTATTATTTTCAGGCCTTTTGATGTTAAATATGCCCGAAAAAGTTTCAGAGGAACATTTTT
>CAZJZF010000232.1:0-4685 GCA_964550385.1 uncultured Lentimicrobiaceae bacterium
CGGTCGTATTTGGGCAGAAACCTACGGGTGAAGTAAACGGTAGCATCATAAATGATCTCGGCCTTCCTGTAGGTCAAAAGATTGCGATAACCACCGTGTTTGGGGATGAAGCCTTTGGTTTCCATTTAGTTCAAGGTTGGTTCTGATGGTATGCTTCTGAATTCAGCAACACATTAATGGCATCTTAATACCTTGGCAAATATAGGGTTATTCCTAAAAGGTGCCCGCTGCCAGGGGTAAAATTCAAAGGAGGTATGCTCATGTGGTAAATCAGTTTGCAAGTCCCCAGGGTACCCAAAGTCCTCAAAGGTGGTAGTATTGCAAGGGTCTGTTTTTGAGGACTTTGGGGACAGTGACGACGTAGCTGCCAGGGTACTGGATGCTTCGCTTGTACCGATTGTCATCCTCCGTCTCCCGGCCGGTGTGGATGTCGATCTTTTTCATGGAAACGAAGGTGAGTATTTATAGCATCAAACCTAAGGATATCCATAGTTATCTTGATGTTATGTTTGATTTGATTTGTATCTATATCTTGCTGTGTTTTTATCTCCGATTCTCTCAATTAAACCATTTTTGACGGCAAACTTCAAATCACGACTTGCTGTCGCTGGTGATATTTCTCTAAAATTCCTCAAATATTCTTTTCGGGTAAAAAAGGCATCTTTCACGATGGGTTTAAATAAATTTATCCTGTCGATATTCGTAAGGCTAACGTTCTGAATATTCAATAAATCTTGAAGTGATTCAAGGATAATTTCAAGCATAAATTCGATGAATACAGTAGATTCTCCCGTATTATCAGATTTTCCAAGGGATTCATAATACTGTTGTTGCCGCTCGTTTATTAAAGCCTCGATTGGTAAATATTCAAAAACAGAATAAGTGTCTTTTAAAATCAGTGTTTGCCACAATCTCCCCATTCTGCCATTCCCATCAATAAAGGGATGGATGAATTCCATTTCATAGTGAAATACACAACTTTTTATTAAAATTAAATCATCGTCATTTTTTAAATAGTCAAACAAATCATTCAGTAAAGGTTTAAGCATTTCGCTTGGTGGTGCAATATGGGCTATTTCAGAGCCTTTTACAATTCCAACCGATTTGCTCCTAAGTCTGCCTGCTGATTCAACAAGACCTTTCATTAATATTCCATGGGCTTTACAGAACGAATCAAAGCTGTAGGGATTCAATTTATCGAGATTGTCATATACAGTAATGGCATTTTTAACTTCTAAAATGTCTTTTTTGGGCCCAACTACCCTTTTGTTTTCTATAATTGCTGTTATTTGTTCAATTGTCAAAGTGTTACCTTCAATTTCAAGGGATGAATGAATAGTTTTAATCCTATTTTTCTTCCTTAGCTCTGTTGGTGGTTTGTGCAAATGTGAGGAGTTCACCTCTCCAATTTTCTCAGAAATTGAAGCAACTAACTTTAAAATCTTTCCGGTTATTGTATAGGGTGGCTTCATCTATTAACTTTCTGATAGTGTCATATGATAGTATCAAAGCTGCACACTCTCTTTCCTGGCAGGGTAATCGGTAGCTTTTACTACTGTAGATTTTCCAGCCATGAAAGAGATCTTTTCTTCCACATCAAAGGTATGATTTGCCATGACACATTCAACATGAGCCGTGGTTTTTTTGACATTGCTTTACCGTCTGGAACACGGTGTGGGTTTTCACGGGAGTTTTTAGGCCAACCGATCAATATCTTTGCTTTGCATTTGGATGAATGGCAAAAAAACACCCCGAGGATTGCCACGGGGTGATGTTTGTGGGTGGAAGGGCAGGATGCGGCTTGCGCAACTATTAGGAATGGCAGCGAACCCCAGGCACCGAGTTCCAGGAGGTAAAAGATCAAATGGTTAAGATGGATCTAATCCATGACGCAACGCACAGAGTATCCGCGCGCCTGGTAGTAGCTGCTTGTGCCGGCATTGGTACTGCCGAAACTCAGGAGCCTTGAGTAGGTGCCGGAAACCGTACTCGACCAATAGTTGCCGCCGGAGCCAACAAGGCCGAGCGAACCATTGCTGTAGTGGCGGTAGCCCGCAACGGGCAATTTAAGCGGGGAAGCAAAAGCGCCTGCGGTGTTGTTGCTGCTCCAGCTCAATCTCTCTGCGTTTAATTCGACCTCTGTAGGTAACCTGTAGCCTGTTGGGCACGGGTTGTTCACACCATTTACACCCTGCCATAGGTTGGTGTTTTGCGGGCTGCGCCAATCATAAGGGCTGTTGGGTGCTAAGATGAAGCTTCCATGTCCTGGCACATTTGAACCGCTCAGGGTAGTGGTGGTGGCAGATGTTCTGCACTGGTGGCCATCGGCAAGGCGGCCCCATTGGTAGAGGTCACCGTAAGATGCGGTATCTGTGCTGCCTGTAGCCACCTGAGCTGCGCCGAGGTTCCTGTCCATCCACGGTCTGCCTGTTGTGGGGTTGGTCACATCCACCACAGCAGTGGGATTGGTTGGGTCGCAATGGACATAGCCGGGGGGGTAGTTGCTGGGGGTTGAACCTGCAGCGGTAAAATTCACCTGATTACCATAAGCGGTACCGCCACTGTTGGTAGCATAAGCTCTAACATAGTATGTTGTGGATGGACTCAGGCCTGTTAATGATGAGGTAAAAGAACCGGTACCGGTGCCGTTGCTTGTTGTATCGTTGGCAATGGTGGGCGAAGGGCTTGTGCTCCAGCAAACACCGCGGGCAGTCACTGCAGCACCTCCATCACTGGTTACGTTTCCGCCGCTTACTGCAGTGGAGGAGGTAATAGAGGTAAGGGTATCGGTTGTTAATGTTGGCATTGAGGCGGATATGGCTGTATCCATGACGCAACGCACAGAATACCCGTGATTCTTATCGGTGTTGTACCTATGTACAGTACTGTGAAAGTAACCCATCATCCGGCGCCAGGCTTCTGTCGAAGAACTGGAAGTAGACGACCACCAGTAGCCGAAGTCTGCAAAGTTGCTAAAATTTCCATTGTTATAGACACGGTAGCCTCCCGGAAGAGCAGTAAAACCACTCGAATTGGTTGCGCCTGTGTTGGGGCTGTTCCAATGAGTTGTATCTGTTTCTTTTAAAGGCCCGCCGGCAACACTCTCCCCGCCAAGAAAGTCAGTAAGAATAGTCCATTCAGCATCCGTTGGCACATGCCATCCTGTGGGGCATAACCCATTTATATTGTCAACTGCAAACCAGTTATATAAAGCCCCATACGTAGCAGCATAGGTGGCAGAGTCATTGTTGTACCAGCACCTGGCGCCGGTTGAAAGGCTTATCCATGTTGAGTTGACGGTAATATTGGGTATGGCTGTACCATTCTTATAGTTCCTCACTTTCAGGTTCTCCTTCATCCAGCACTGGTTGCCTATCTGAACGGTATTGTAAAAATTGAGGTTGATATCGAACATTATCAGAGGGCATGTGCTATAAACCACATTGATGTAGTTGGCTTTTGTCAGTGTATCGTAACCTGATGCGTTTCCTGCAATCAGGCTCACGCTGAAGTTGCCTGTGGTCAAATAAATGTGCGATGGGTTCTGCAACGCGCTGCTGTCCCCATCACCGAAGTACCATTTCCAGGTGGTTGGGGAATTAACGGACAAATCCGAGAATTGAACGGTGTCATTTTGTTGGATGGTCGTATCGCTTACAGAGAAATTGGCTATGGGTTTTGGTAACAGAGGCTGATACTGAAAGGTGTACTGGGTTGACTGAATAGGTTGAGCATCAATGGTATCGGCTCCGTTTAATGTAAAGCCTATGAACCTGAGGCTGTCCCCCGGTGCCCATGGAAAGGCGCCTTTGCCCTGTTTTTGCCTGGAAGCACCCAGCGAACAACCTGTATATTCAAGCCGGCAGGAAACTCCTTGCCGGCCCATTGAAATTAATTGCTGGACTTGTCGATGGCGGGATGTTTCCACCGAAAGTAGATAATGGGTCTCCCCACCTGCCTGAAATGCAATATGATGGACTCCCGGTTGCAGCCTTTCAGAGAAACTGACTACTTCCCGCCCCAACAGATCTAACGCACGAATGGTCACCTGATCCTGCTGTGCCAGGTAAAACCCTACCGTTGTAGATCCATTGAACGGATTGGGAGACACAGGGTATAAAACCAGTTCTTCAGTTGTTTCATTGAGAGGATCAGATATCCCAATTCCATGGTACAGGGTAAGCACAGTATCATTGCCATAAAGGGTGGTATCACCACTCTGCGAAAGGTTTTCAATATAGATGCTATCCAACGGATGATGTGTGCCGTTTAGGGTTGCTGTGAAGGTTAAAGTGATGGAGGTCTGGGCTTGCAGATGACTAGAACCTAACAAGCAGATCAGAGATAAAATACTAAATGTTTTCAAAATGAAGATATTTATGCTTAATAGTGAGATTTCTTAAACTATCCGGAATCTATGGTTAACGCTGCAAAAACTAAATAGAATGCAATGAGATTGTAAATATATGCTGTTTTTGTCTATTCATAATTAATTCACAAAAAAAGCCCATGTCTCCCGACACAGGCTTTGTTTAGTTGTTTAGTTGTTTAGTTGTTTAGTTGTTTAGTCGTTTATTTGTTTATATGTTTATTTGTTTAGTCGTTTAGTCGTAAAGTCGTTTAGTCGTTTAGTCGTTTAGTCGTTTAGTCGTAAAGTCGTTTAGTCGTAAAGTCGTAAAGTCGTA
>CAZJZF010000233.1:0-4671 GCA_964550385.1 uncultured Lentimicrobiaceae bacterium
GTAATACTTGGGGTTAGTTGCTGCAAAATAGCGTATCCTGCATCACAAAGTTTACCGGTATATTGCTGGTATCTATTGTAATTGTACCATTAACAAACTGACTCAGAAAAATTTGAGCATTTAGGTCGCTGTATTCGCAGTTACCGGAAGTTTGTGTATTCCATGAAAATGCTGCGCTGCCACCCGAGGCAGCAAAATCGAAATAGACCAGTGTGTCATTGCCAATATTACCGGGAGTTACGGAAGCCCAGGAAAAATAAATTTTTCCGCCGGCAGCATTGGCCGATACAATTCCCGCAGTCAGATTCGGGTGAAGCTGACTTATGCCACTGAAGGTAAGAATATTGGTATTGTAATTCAAAACCAGGGATGCTGCTCCAACATTCTGAAAGTTCTGCACAACTACCGGTACCGAGATCAGTTGCCCGCACAGTTGCATGGAAGGTATCGAGGTTATTATGATGGGCGGTTGAATTGAAACGCTGAGGAGCGCACTTTGAGAGGTGTCTGCGGGTGGGCATAATCCCGTAATAACGCATCGGTATCTGTACTGATCCATAAGGAGTTGTACATTTGATACAGTCAGTGAAGTGGTGGTGGTACCGGAATAGGTCTGATTGTTCAGGAGGTTGCTCCAGGAGGCACCGCCATTGGTGCTCACCTGCCATTGGCGGGTTGTGCTTGTAGTAACGTTAACGAAAAATTGTGCCGATTGCCCTGTGTATACAGACTTGTTGGCAGGTTGGCTTGTAATTACCGGGGGCAGGCCGGGTGAGGTCAGGGAGCTGTTCACATAGGTAACCGGAAGCGGATTGGCGTTTATGTCAGCCACTTCACTTCCTATTCCGGTGGTTTGCCAGGTAAGGTTTGTGTTCAGGCCTGTGTAAAGGAACCTCAGTTCAATCAGCGTGTCGTTTTCCGGCAGGTTTACCGGCGTTGTTCCGGCCCATGAGATATAGACTTTACCTCCGGAGGCGTTGATTAACAGGTTGCCGGAGGACAAGAACGGATTTATCTTCTGATAGTCCAGGTATTTTGCCCTGGTCGAATCGTGGTTCAGGATCAGAGAGAGCGCGCCAATATTCACAAACCCTTTCACAGAAACAGGAATGGAGAGAGTGTCGGCACAGGAATTCCGGTTATGCGCGGTAATGGTAACCTTGGCAAGCACCGTCATGGTAGCAGCATTGGAAGTATCGGCAGGGGGGCAGGCGCCGGTGACGATACAACGGTATCTGTAGCCGTTCATGCTGAGGGCTGGGGCTGTAATAGTGAGTGATGCAGACTGAAAGCCTGAATACCCCATTCCGGAAACAATATTTCCCCAGGAAGACCCATTGTTCTGGCTCACCTGCCATTGATGGGATGTAGATCCCGTTGTCACTACCGACAGAATCTTGTTCACCCCTTCGATAACTGAAAAGCTGGAAGGTTCCTGGGTAATAAGTGGCACCGGACCTGGCGCAGTAATACTGCCATCGGTATACTGAGCCTGAAGAGGCTGCCCCACCGAATTACTGAATTCACACTGTCCGGATGTAGTAATCCATTGTAATTGAGAGGTTTGTCCAAGGGTAGTGAAAAGCAGTTCAACAAGTACTCCGCTTGTAACTGAAACAGGAACTGTGCCTGCCCAGGAAAAGAAAACCCGGTTTCCGGTACCGTTTACCACAAGCATACCTGCGGACAGGGCAGGGTTCACAGCCTGATATCCATTGTAAATCAGTTTATTGCTATCGAACCCGAGGGTAAGGGAGATGGCGTTTACGCCATTCATCTGGGTCACATTTACGGGGATGGTAACCGCACCGGCGCATGAAACCACACTCCCGGCGGTAACGCCTGTAACTTGTCCCATTGCCTTCCCCTGACTGAGCAGCAGCAGGGGAATCAGCATTAAGAGGATTGTAAATTTGTTTTTCATCGCATTCTCTTTTTCTGTTGATAGAAATCTATCAATAAACATTCAGTTTGAGTATGCGTATGTTTTGTCCTACGGGAGTGTTTGCAGTAACCCTGATAAGGTAGATTCCGGCAGGTAGCTTGCTGATGTCAACAGTTTCCTGTCTCACTCCTGAACTGTGCTGTTTTTTATCAGATCTGACAAGAAGGCTTCCGGCAGGTGAAAGAATATCGTATTGCACGCTACCGGCTACCGGCAGTGCGGTTACAAGGGTGAATTTGTCGGAGGCGGGATTTGGCATTGCCAGAACCTGCAAATCCTCGGGGGAGGCACCTTCGCTGATTCCGGTGACTTTTACCGGCACCGGATAGGTTAGCACTGCATTGGGCAGTGCAACTGCCTGAGGATCTGCCAGCTCATTCGACCCGGTGAGGGTGAGCCATGAGCCGGTTTTAAATATGGAGTGGTCGCGAACTGAGAACCGGATGTACAACAATGGATTGTTGGCAGACACATTTAAAGGACTCAGGTTGCACCAGGCGATGTTCAGCACCCCGTTGTTTACAGAGAATAGCGGTGGGTTGGAGGAACCGGGAATGGTAACATTATCAACAGACACTGCATCATCAGGGAAGAGCAGGCTGAGGGATATAGCACCCACCGGCACGAGCGGTGTGTTAAGATATACAGGGATGTCTACCTCACTGCCCGATGCGGGGAATGTACCGGAGGGTATCAGGGTAACATCACCGGTTCCGGATTTTGCGGAGCCTGGAATATTGGAGCCATTTACATCACCGAAGCACAATCCCCAGATATTGGTATTGATGGGTGCCCCTGATATATTCAACGGACTGTTATCCGTTAAAAAAGCCCAGTCACCTGCCGGGAAACTGTTTGTAATTTGTGTAAACCTTTGCAATACGCTCAGAGCATCGGTGGCATTGATATTTTGACTCATGTTCACGTCTGCCACGTATTGCCGGATACCGGTGAGGGTGATGATATTGGCAAAATGCTGCAATATCATCAAGGCATCTGTTGCATTGCCACCTGCCCAGGGTCGTGTGGTTTCAGCTACCGTAAGATAAAGGTCATCTGGCAGCATGGTAAAGGTTGCGTATCCCTCATTGTTGGTTCTGCAGGTCTGAATCTCATTGGAGACTCCGTCGCGCAGCCTGACAAGTACGTTATTCATCAGTGTGGAATCGTTGTTGTGATAGCGAACGCGGCAACTGATAAACTGGCCGAAAGGGAAATTTGACACTGGAGAAACGGGCTGAAAATATACGATGCCATACGTGGCATTATCACTCTTGTCGTAAATCCTCAGGGCAATGGCTGCCGAGTCGGTGGTGTTGAAGAAATTGTATCTGGCAAAGACGTTGGAACTGCTTTGGTTATAAATATTATATTGGGTATTGTTGAAGATATCGTTGCCCAGTCCGGCTGTGTCGCCAATTACCGGCACACTTGTTCCTGTGAGATAGATACCATATCCCATATTGTTGACAATCATGCTCTTTTTTAATCCGAATATTGAGTTTGTGCTGAAAACACCCCGGTTCGAGGCACTCCGTATGATGCAGCCGGAAAGGGTAACATAGTTGGTGCTGGAATTGAAAGTGAGGTTGTTTACAGCATTTTCTATAATGCAGTTCGTAAGTTCTGACTGCCTGGTGTAGCTGGCAAAGCCGATACCGTCCCAGCCTCCTGGTTCTCCGTTGAGTGACGTAAATCTGATCATACTGTCGGGATGCAATATTCCGACAGCTTGTATGCGTCCGGCGGTATAAGAGAGGCCACCACCGATATTCATTCCGCAATTCTGGGCAAACCGAATGGTCATTCCGGGTTCAATGGTGAGCCTGGCATCGTTGCGTGTCGAGAAAGTTTCAATGACAATATAAGGATAAACATCAAGTTCCCAGGTGATATTTCTTTCCACATTGCCGCCCTGTACTCTGAAATCGTTGGTGCCATTGCCTAGTAAAAGCAGGTTGTAGTACTCCGGATCGGCATTGGCATTCATCAGAAAGCCATGACCAGGATGGTTTTGAACCGTAACATTGATAAAGTCGGGTGAGCAATCTGTTGCCCAGATGCCATGGGTGCCATTGTTTTGAATGGTCACATTCTCAATCTGGGGTTCATTCGCCGCCCCCTCGTTTACAAGCCGGATTCCCGATCCTGTGTTCCCATATACCTCAGAATTGATCAGATTGCAATTTCCTCCTCCCTGAAAACCATGTCCGCCATTCTGGAATATTTTGCATCCTGTCATATAATAACCGCCATTGCATGCCACCCCGTTTCCACCATTCTGTGTGATGTTTGAGTTGGTAAGTATGAAGTTGCTGTATGTGCCGGCAACCCCAACCGTGGAGGCATTCCGGATTGTGCAGCTGTCGATGGTGATGTTGTTGCCGGCACTGCTGAAATCCAGATTTATAATCGCTTTCTCAATAATACAATGTCTCATCAGGGTTGTTCCTGTGTAGGATCCGAAGGTCATGCCACCCCAGCCACCCGGTTGTCCGTTCAGGGAAGTAAAAGTAATCATGCTGTCGGGATGGTTCCCGCCAACAGCGTAGAGCTTTCCTGACATGTAGGATAAGTTCCCCCCTACATTCATTTTGGTGTTCTGATCGAATTTCAGCGTAAAACCTTTTGGCAGGGAGAGCTGGCTGTTGCTTCTGATATCGAAGGTGCCAATTACAATAAAGGGGTAAATGCCAGATTCCCATGATATATTTCGTTCAATAGCA
>CAZJZF010000234.1:0-4670 GCA_964550385.1 uncultured Lentimicrobiaceae bacterium
ATCCTTCTATTGCTATTGTGCCTCCAAAGCCCAACGGCCAAAGCGCAATGCTGCCAGTACCAGCTGCTGATGCATGACACCTATGGAGATGGCTGGAATGGCGCAAAACTGCAGGTAAAAATTAACAATGTCTCTGTTGGATTTTTCGCTGCAAGCAATTATGGCAGCATGGCCGTTGTGCCGGTATGCGGAGGGGACAGCATTAAACTGGTGTATTCTCCGGGTATTTACGAAAACGAGAACTCCTACCAGTTGCTTGATTCATCGTGGAATGTAGTTTTTCAGGATGGCCCCGATCCTGATACCGGTATCGTATTCAAGGGTGTTGGAAACTGCAATACCCCATTGCTGCAGGGCAGTCACCCTTGTACTGCCATTCCCACCGACACAGGAGTACTGGTGGCGGTGAACAATACCGGATATCAGGGCTCGGGAATGTTGCCCAACTGTTCCTGGTTTAATGGTGGCGACATCTGGTACAAAATGAAGGTGCCGGCATCGGGCAATCTGAGCATCGAAACCTTCAGCGGAACCATTGATGATACCGGCATCGCAGCCTGGACCGGCAATGGATGCACTGGGTTAAACATCGTGGGATGCGACGACGACAGTGGCACAGGCTACTTGTCGTATCTCCTGCTCTTCGACCTCACCCCAAACGACACCCTATACATCCAGGCCTGGAAATGGGGCGGAGGTGGTGGCACCTTTCAAATGCAGATAAGGGATTTAGGGAAAGTTGTTCTTGACAGCACCGAACTCCCCATTGTAATGATACATACGCTGGGGCAAACCATTGTGGATGAACCAAAGATAAATTGTTTGATGGAGATCAAGTACAATGGCCCGGGAAACATCACCTATGCAACCGACCCGCCCAATGTTTACAACGGGCATGTCGGAATAGAGATCAGAGGTGCATCCTCGTCGGGTTATCCTCAACGTCCTTATGGATTTGAAACCCGAACCCCATCGGGAGGCAACAACAACGTACCCATTCTGGGGATGCCCCCTGAAAACGACTGGGTTCTGATCTCCAATTTCAACGACCGATCGCTGGTTAAAAACCTGATTGCCTACAAGTTATTCGGAGAGATGGGGCAATACAGTCCACGGGCTCAATTGTGCGAAGTGCTGATCGACAGCTCATACAAGGGCATATACATGATTGGCGAAAAAATCAAGTGGGACAACAACCGCGTTGACATTGCCAGTCTACTGCCCACCGATACCGTAGGAGATGAGTTAACCGGTGGTTACATCCTTCAGCAAAACTATTGGGATGCCAGCAACAGTGTCCAGTCCAATTACTCCCCCATCGGTCATCCCGGAATGGATGTGCATTTCCTGTATGAGTATCCTGATCCTGTGGATATCCAGACTGCCCAGAAGAAATACATCGCCTCCTACGTTGACAGCCTGGAGACGGCGCTCTACAGTGCGGGGTTCGCGGATCCATTTTCCGGATACCGGAAATATATGGATGTAAAATCCTTTATCGACTATTTCATCACGAACGAAGTGGCAAGAAACGCCGATGGGTTCAAGAAGAGCGTGTTTTACCACAAAGACAAGCATTCAAACGGCGGTAAGCTGAAAGCGGGGCCGGTTTGGGATTTCGACTGGGCATGGAAGAACCTGGAGGGTGTTTGCTTTCTTTTCGAAGGGTACAAAGGGGGCGGGTGGGCCCATCATGTAAATGATTGCAATCCCGATAACAACTCAACGGGTTGGTATCTCCGTTTGCTACAGGACACCACTTTTAGCAGCGAATTGCGATGCACATACGAGGTTTACCGGCAAAGCATTCTGGATACAGCCTACATTTTCCACTACATCGACAGCATTGGACAGGTTGTTAAATATGCACAGGAAAGGCACTTCAGGAAATGGCCCATTCTTGGCAAAAGCGGTCCGGCACCCGATTTTGGGCCTGTTGCCACCACCTACTATGGAGAGCTCGATTCGCTGAAGCGCTGGATCCTCATCCGGTTGCAATGGCTCGATGCCAACATGCCCGGCACATGCCCAACCTCGGGAGTGGCTGAAATAAACATGGATGCCGGATTAAAATGCTATCCCAACCCGGCGAACAGCGCTCTTAACGTGGATTACATTCTGTCATCCCCTGAAAACGTGTCAGTTCGGGTCTTTAATTGCCTGGGTACCATTGTTTATACAGCTTCTATGGGAACGCAAAACCCCGGCCAGCATACCATGACCATCGACACCAACACCCTTATGCCCGGGGTATATGTCTTATTTCTTTCCAGAGGCACAAAAACCCAATCGGAAAAATTTCTTGTGATACATGAATGAATTATTAATTATGTATATTTGGGTTTTTAAACTGCGGTCAGATGACCAATGCGACCCTTCAGAAGTCGATTGGTAATTCTTGAGGAGAAAGGTATTAAGTTAAAAAGATCAAAGATTATGAAACACAATTCCGGTTTTACAGTTTTTCAGGTAGCAACCCTGTTGATTATTCATATGATTGCCGGTGGATGCAAAGAAGACCCACCCCAACAGGATATCATTGTGGTTAACACTCAGGGGGTTTTTAATGTTTCGCCTTTTGCTGGCCAGGGTGCAGGTATGGTTTATTACAACGGCATTTATGAAATTTCAGAACGGGGCTGTTGCCTTAGCACGCATTCAACCCCTACCATTGCGGACACAAAAATCGTTGCCGGTAAGGGTTCCGGGAACTTTAGTGTGGTGTTGTCCGGCTTAACCCCCTATACCGTGTATTATATGCGTGCATTTGCCACCACATCTCAGGGGGCTACTACTTACGGGGATGTGGTGGAATTCAAAACTCCGGATGGCTTTGTGGATACACGTGATGGGACAGTGTACACATCTGTTACCATCGGAAATCAGGTTTGGATGGCAGAGAACCTTCGGTATTTGCCTTCGGTATCATACTCAGACAGTAATTCATCTACCCAGCCGCATTATTATGTGTATGACTATGAAGGAACCGATACAGGTGAAGCAAAGACCAGTGAAAACTATAAGCAGTATGGTGTGCTCTACAACTGGCCTGCTGCAATAGCCGGTGGCGCCTCAAGCAACGCAAATCCCAGCGGAATACAGGGGGCTTGTCCTGTGGGATGGCACATGCCCAGCGATGCCGAATGGGTGGAGCTGACCGATTATCTTGGCGGGGTCTCTGTTGCCGGAGGCAAACTGAAAGAGACCGGTGTTGGACATTGGATGTCACAGCACCCTACCACCACCAATGAGTCTGGTTTCAATGCCCGTCCTGGGGGCCAGATGAAAATCACAGGGTACGGTTTTCTTCGGTATGAAGGTTACTGGTGGACTGCTACAGAGCAAAATTCTTTCATGACCTATATGCGATGGATGTCATCCACCACCGGTCATGTTATGGAATACCAATATTCAAAGGAATACGGCTACTCAATCCGATGCGTCAGGAACTGATAATCAACTCACAACTTCATACTCCCAACTACCTGTAGTACGCTTTCAGGAACTGCCGGATGGCATTTTCCACGCGGTTGAGGGCATCCGAAACGTCGAAGCGTTCGAACACATCACCGGTAATCCCTTCATACAGCTCGATATAGCGGTCTGACACGCTTTTCACGAAAGCAGCGGGCATAACGGGCACTTCCTGCCATTCGCGCCCCTGGAAGTCGTGTTCCATGAGCCATTCGCGTACAAACTCCTTTGAGAGCTGTTTCTGTGGCTCGTTGGCATCCTGCCGTGCCTGGTACCCTTCGAGGTAGAAATAGCGGGATGAGTCGGGGGTATGGATCTCGTCGATGAGCACACTCTCTTCGCCCACCTTGCCGAACTCGTATTTGGTATCCACCAGGATCAGTCCGCGTTCGGCGGCCATTTCGGTGCCTCTCTGGAACAGGTTGCGGGTATAGTCTTCGAGCTGCACGTAATCGGCTTCAGAAACAAGGCCCAGCTTCAGAATGTCGTCGCGGGAGATGTCTTCATCATGACCCACGGCTGCTTTGGTGGTGGGGGTAAGCAGTGGTTCGGGGAAGCGGTCGTTCTCTTTCATTCCATCAGGCATTGGTACCCCACAGATCATACGTTTACCGCTGCGGTATTCGCGCCAGGCGTGTCCGGAGAGATAGCCACGGATCACCATTTCAACCTTGAAAGGTTCTGCATACTTCCCAATGGTAACCATCGGATCCGGAGTTGCTATCTTCCAATTGGGTACGATATCCTCTGTTGCATCGAGAAATTTCGATGCAATGAGGTTCAATACTGCCCCTTTGTAAGGGATGCCAACAGGTAGCACAACGTCGAATGCCGAAATGCGGTCGGTGGTAACCATTACCAGCAACTCGTTGTTGATGGTGTACACATCGCGTACCTTGCCATGGTAAACGTTGGTAAGACCCTGAAAATCAAACTGGGTGTCGGTGATTGCGTTCATTTTTTTATGTTTAGTTGTTTAGTTGTTTAGTTGTTTAGTTGTTTAGGCGTTCAAGTGTTCAAGTGTTCAAGTGTTCAAGTGTTCAAGTGCTCAAGCCACGCCTGCGGCGTGGGCTCCGCTCCGAGTTCAAGGTTCAATGCAGAATGACTAAATTTCTAGTTTCTAATTTCTAATTTCTAATTTCTATTTCTCCCCCACTCTGTCATCATTGGCATGGTACGCTCTTAGCACCCGGGTA
>CAZJZF010000235.1:0-4649 GCA_964550385.1 uncultured Lentimicrobiaceae bacterium
CATCAAAGCAGAACGACCTAATCTGGTAATGGTGATCTCTACGCCAACCCTTCAGGCTGCCATTCGCCAGATCGGAACTGACACCAGAATCGTGTTTACCGGTGTGGGGGATGCCGTAAAAGCAGGTGCCGGAAGCAGTGAGACAAACCATCTGCCCAATATCACCGGCATTACCACACGTTCACCCTTCATCGAAATGGCAAGGCTGATCAGTGAGTCGGTGCCGGGTGTTAAAAGGGTTGGGACACTTTACACCCCGGCCGAAATCAACAGCGTGCTGTACATGCAATGGTTCCGTGACGCACTGAAAAAATATGGTATTGAACTCGTTACGGTGCCTGTGACCTCAAGTGCCGAAGTCTCCCAGGCTGCTGCAGAACTGTGTCGCAAAGAGATTCAGATGGTTTGCCAGGTTGTTGATAATCTGACCCGCCCCGGTTTTGCACTGATTGCCAGAAACGCAAAAGAAACCGGACTTCCGGTTTTTGTGTTCGACAGTGATCAGATGGCTGATGGTGGCACCGTTTGCCTATCTCGTGACTACTACGATGCAGGACTCGAAGCCGCCGAAAAAGCTGTCAGGATTATAAAGGGTGAAAACCCTGCGAAAATCCCTTTCAGCAATACCCGATCGCTGAAAAGGATCTATAACCCTGAACTGACCCATGAATACAGCGTTCGACTGCCACAATGGTTTCTGAAAGGTTCGGAAATTCGCAATACTATACAATAACTTGATTTATAGATATATATGACAATAGAACAACAGTTTTTTGGCAAATACCTGCTGATGGTTTTGAAGGGTCGACTCGACGCAGCCTGGTCTGATTATGTTCAGGAGACTTTGATGAAACAAATCCGTAGCGGGCATCATCACCTGTTGTTGGATGCCAGAGACCTCTCCTTTCTGAGTTCAGCAGGAATCAGAACGCTGATGATAGTTGCCCGTGAACTGAGCCATGTCAAAGGCACTTTTTCGGTACTCAAAGCCTCCCCATTTGTTGAGAAAACTATCCGGCTGACAGGCCTGGGGCAATGGCTGGCTGAAGATCTGCCTGAAGAAATCAAAGGGACTACTGCCACAACCGCAGATTCGCAAACAGCCAACACCGAAATGTTCCTGCTTGATCAGGGTTCCGGAATGGTGTTATGGGTGCCTGCTGCATGGCAACCATGGCAACAGATCTCCAATACAGATCTGCATTCACGAATTTTCCCCGTCAACACAATCGCTCTGGGCATAGGAAGTGCCTCAGAAACCACCGAAGAAGCCATGAGCACACTTGGTGACTTTTTGGCAGTGGCCGGGCATGTTGTATATCAACTACCCGAAAAACGCCTTCGGCCCGATTACCTGATTCAAAAACAGGACTACATTCCCGGATTGCAGGTAGTTCAGCTGATCGAAGCTACAGGGAAACTGACACACCATTTCCGATTTGCACCAGATGGCGCACAGGCTTCCTTCGGGATTGCAGCACTGGCAAATAAAGCACTTCGAATGGTCCGGAGCAGAACTGCTGTCATGGTGCTGGTGGCAGAAATTCATGGTCTGGTCGGTGCATCCCTTGCAAGATCTCCGGCTCAGGCATCAGATATCGGTATCAACACCTATCCTGAAATCCGTGAATGGGTTACATTTTCAGGCGAACCACTTTTTCAGGGGCAGCATTGTCTCGTAGCTGGCTTCGTTTCTGATGATCCTGTGTCTGAGACCTTGCTTTTTAAGCCATTGCCCGCATTTCCCGGATTGTACGGCCATTTTCATGCTGCTGTTTTCCCTTACCAATCACTGCCAAACGGGCAAATCGACCTGACAGCCACCCTGCGTGAGTTCTTCAATGGGCCGCCACCTCTGGCACTGTTGCACCTGATCGATGACCAACGACCCATTCAGGGAACCGGAGAAAGCACATTCATAAGGGGAGCCTGCTGGTGCGCCCCTGCTAAAAAACAGGAGGTAATATCATGACCCTGATTATCGGCGCATTTACCATCGGACTCATTCTCTCTCTCCTTTCTCTGGGGATGCTCATCAGCTTTCGAATGATCCGTTTCACCGACATCACCGTTGATGGTTCCCTTACCCTGGGGGCTTCCCTCACAGCTGTGCTCATTATGGCAGGGTGGTCACCCTGGCTGGCAACAGGAATGGCTTTCTTTGCCGGCTTCCTTGCAGGATCCATCACCGGAATCCTGCATACCCGGTTTAAAATTCAGGAAATCCTGGCAGGAATACTTATGATGACTGCCCTGTACTCTATCAACCTCAGGGTGATGAAAAGAAGCAATATCCCCCTGCTGGATGCCCCGGCAATCTCCGATACATTCGCGGTTTGGATCACCTGGCTCAATCATGGTGACGACAAACTTAGTATTATTGGTTGGCAAGTTATGGTGTCGGATCTCTCGGCATTCGCAAGCAGTCTGGTGATTTGCATTTTTATCGGCGGATTGCTTTCATGGTTTCTCAAAACACACCTGGGCACTGTCCTCCGTGCAACCGGAAATAACCCTCAGATGGTCAGAGCACAAGGTGTCAACAACAAAACGATGGTCGTTTTTGGTCTGGCGGTTTCTAACGGCCTGGTAGCACTATCGGGATCATTGCTTGCTCAGTATCAGGGATTTGCAGACGTGCAAATGGGGATTGGGATGATGGTGTGGGGATTGGCAAGCATCATCATCGGTGAAGCTCTGGTTGGCCGCAGCAGCCTGGGAATCATCATCACCGGTGCGGTGCTGGGTACCATTCTCTTCCGGTTGCTGATCGCCATCGCTTTGAGATGGGGACTGAATCCCAACGACCTGAAACTGGTAACCGCAGTCTTTGTTTTTCTTGCACTGGTGGCTCCTCAATTCATTAAATCGTTTAAAACAAAACTAACCCGGAGGTCTCATCATGCTTGAAGTACGTAATATCTCCAAAACATTCTTCCCCGGCACAATGAACGAGGTAAAAGCGCTGCGGAATGTCAGTCTGAATATTGTCCCTGGAAGCTTTACTGCCATCATCGGAACCAACGGCTCAGGAAAGAGCACCCTTCTGAATGCTATTGCCGGCACTTTTATTCCCGACGATGGTACCATATTTTTAGACGGCATCTCCATCGGTCATTGGTCAGAACACAAACGTGCCAAATTGATCGGACGGGTGTTTCAGAATCCGTTTGCAGGAACAGCAGCAGACATGACCATTGCCGAAAACATTGTGATGTCGATGCGCCGTGGCCAGTCCAGACCGCTCAGGTTGGCAGTCAGCAAGGCAGCAAAAGATAATATTGCAGACCGTGTGCGAATGCTGAAAATGGGACTCGAAGATCGTCTTAATAACCCAATTGGGACATTGTCAGGAGGTCAGCGCCAGGCACTGACCTTGTTGATGGCCACCTGGCTTAAACCCAAACTGCTGTTGCTGGATGAACATACTGCTGCACTCGACCCGAAAAGCGCTGCCAAAATTGCCGAACTCACCTCCACCATTATCAGCCAGGAAAAACTCACAGCTCTTATGGTTACTCACTCTATGCAGCAGGCAGTGGACCTGCCTGACCGGATTGTAATGATGCACCGCGGACAAATCATCGAAGATTTTTGTGACGATACGAAAAAACGGGTCCGAATTCCAGATCTCATCGACACCTTTAACCGGGTACAAAAACGGGATCTGTTCGACGAAAGCGTTGCCGCACTGATTAATGAGCAGTTTATCTGACCAGGATGCCTTCTCCTGCTTCAAAACATGTAACAGCAGAGGCGGTATTCAATGCATCTTCATACACTTCCCAGCCTCTTCATCACTTGTTCACACAACATCGAAGCTGCCAGCATCGATACCCTCCGGCGAATCACTGGTAGTGTTGAATAGCATACCACCGGCAGAATCCATTCCAGCAATGCAAGATAATAGGGCAACGGATCGGCAAGCTGCTGTGTGGCATTTAAGGAGTAGCTCCTCATTTTCAAGGTTAAATGCAGATTTTTAGCAACAACGCCAGATTTTGTGGCAACATAGGCTTGCAGCGAACCATCACCCAAAGGCATACCGTCATAGCAGGCTTCCAGTACCGATAGATACTCTGTCAAATCCACCTCCGAATCCACCGGGGCATTGTCGATCATGAAAATAGCTTCCAGACGCGCAAAATCGGAAATTATAGCCCGTGGCCGGGTCTCTGAAAAATCTATCAGATACACATTCATTTTCTCA
The DNA here is from genome assembly GCA_964550385.1 of uncultured Lentimicrobiaceae bacterium. Classification (GTDB taxonomy): domain Bacteria; phylum Bacteroidota; class Bacteroidia; order Bacteroidales; family SKPS01; genus SKPS01. Next base: position 4,211 of record CAZJZF010000235.1, read on the forward strand.
TCCAGCAATATGTTCTGCATATTGAGGTCGCCATGACATATGCCGGTGAAATAATCCATGGAGTAATTCCTTAACCGTGCATATTCGTGCTTCAGAAACCAGTATGGGTTGAGCATCTCTTTACCGGTTGCCCCACAATTGATCCATTGATCCTCTGAAGAAACTCCAAAAACATCACGCACGGTATCATATATAAATGGAAAGAAGGTAAAGGTCGGATCGTGGTCACGGAATGGAAATATCCGTTCTGAGAGTGGCTGTCCATACCAGGGGTTCAGGATCTTCAGAAAAATCTTATCGAACACCGGAGTAAGGACTTCCATTCCCTCTTCATGGTAGAGATTTGTTAACCATTTCAACCGCGATTCTTCACCCCCAATTCCCACAAAGTTGTACCTGAGAGCACCAGTTTCACCAAAAAACTCGGTACCCTGAACCA
>CAZJZF010000236.1:0-4639 GCA_964550385.1 uncultured Lentimicrobiaceae bacterium
CTGGAATGAATTGCTTCCTGAATAACCTGCAGCATTGTTGGTGTAGAACGGTACATTGAGATAGCTGACGCACAAAGTGTCGGCATTCGACCAGTAATAGCACTTGGCTGTATTGCCAACTCCATCGAAGTTCAGGTCAGCCATCAATGGGGCAATCCAGTCGTTGGCATCTATGGTTGTGGGCACACTGTTGGGAAATGCAGCCGCATCATTCACCCCGCTGAAAGATATGAAACCGTTGGAACTGATCCAAAACTGGTTTACAGGATACCAGTAAAACTGGAAGCCCTGTGAAGCTGAAAACGGACCCATAATGTTATCGTCACTCAGTCCACCCACCTCAATACCGAACGGCACGATATCAAACCATTGGTATACCGGAGGTGTAACCGTATGGCTACTGTTTTTCCAGGTGTAACCGTACGCATCCGGTCCACCAGACGTTTGTGCAAAAAGGGCACTGCTGATAAGCACTGCCGCAGCAAAGCATAAAAATTTTTTCATCTCGTTCAGATTTGGTTATCAAAATACATTTGGAGGCATAAAGATACACAATCCAATATCAAAATCATTTTTTTTCTTATTTTTTTTGATTTAGATGAAAATTTGGGTCGGATCAGAGATTTTTTGGGAGTGATTTTAGGAATTGTATAATCAGAATGAATTCATGTAATTTTGTCTGGTGAAAAAAATTGCATCCATCCTGCTGATTCTCTGCCTGGTGCTCCCCTTTGCCGGAACCTATACCTGGCTGAAGGTTCAGAAGAGGCAGGTAAAACGTTCGGTAAAACGGATGATGATGCATTCGGCTCCCCGGGAGGATCTGGTACACCTGGCATTCCGAATAGAGGATGCCAAGGTAATGCTGCGTTGGGAGCATTCGAAAGAGTTTGAGTACCGGGGCGAAATGTTTGACGTGGTGGCATCCCAAACCCGGAACGACTCTGTTTTCTACACCTGCTGGTGGGACCGCGAGGAAACCCGGCTGAACCAGGGTCTTCGGTTTGTTCTGAACCGGATGTTGGGAAGGGATCCGATCAGAAAAGACCGGCAGGATCGCCTTTCCGATTTTTACCGTGGACTTTTTTCCTCTGAACCTCTAAGGCATTTCTGGATTCTGCCCTTTGAAGATCAATACCCCATGATGTATTCACATGGTTTGACTCCAACCCCTTTTCTTTCACCTCCGGAGAAACCGCCAAAACTCTCCTGACTGCCGTGTATTGACTTTGATTATCAGGATTATACATCAGAGTTTTTCATTCGAAGCCTGTTTCTGAGCTACGATTCTGCCCGACATTCAACAATCAGAGGATCGCTTAAGTTAACACCTCTGTTGTCATGCAGGAAGTTGTATGACTCAGGCATAAACTTAATTTTTAATGATGAGCAAAGTAAATTATGAAAAAAAGCATATTGATATGGATGATTCTTTTATGCTCCATTCCGGTGTTCAGTCAGGTGGTTACCGTGCTGAACAGTGAAACGGGAGAACCTCTTGAACTGGCAACCCTGCTTACTGAAAAGCCCCGCAAAGTGATCACGACCAACGGACAAGGGCAGGCTGATATCACTCCAATGACAGGTGCCAACCGCATCGAAATCAGGATGATGGGCTTCGAAACCCGGTTATTGAGCTGGGAGGAGCTGAAAACAAACCAATACAGGATATCCCTGAAGCCGAAAGTGATAAGCCTTGATAAACTGGTGATATCTGCAACCAGATGGAATCAATCGTCACGTGAGGTGCCGGCTAAGATTACCACTATCCCCGCTTCACAGGTGGCAATGCAACAACCTCAGACTGCTGCAGATCTTCTGGGAATTTCAGGCAAGGTCTTTATCCAGAAGAGTCAGCAGGGGGGAGGGAGCCCGATGATCAGAGGGTTCTCTACCAACAGGCTGCTTTATACGGTAGATGGAGTTCGGATGAATACCGCCATTTTCCGCAGTGGAAACCTGCAGAATGTGATCTCCCTCGATCCGTTTGCCATCAGTGAAACCGAAGTGCTTTTCGGACCCGGATCGGTGATTTATGGCAGTGATGCCATTGGAGGGGTAATGAGCTTTTCCACTCTGAGACCGGGATTTTCTACCGGTGGCAAACCTATTGTCGGTGGAAAAGCCCTGACACGTTATTCTACCGCCAATCAGGAGATGACAGCCCATTTCGACGTTCAGGTTGGCTGGAAGAAATGGGCAATGCTCAGCAGTATCTCTACCTTCGATTTTGGCGATCTGAAGATGGGATCCTATGGTCCGGACGAATACCTCAGGCCGTTTTATGTGAGCCGTCAGGATAGTGTGGATGTGATTACCGCCAACAGCGACCCGAAGGTGCAGCGCCCCTCGGGGTATTCGCAGATTAACCTGATGCAAAAAGTACGCTACCGCCCTTCCCAGTCGTGGGATATCGAGTATGGTTTTCATTATTCTGAGACATCAGACTATGCCCGGTACGACCGGCATATCCGTTACAAAAACGGGTTGCCACGGTACGGCGAATGGAGTTACGGACCGCAGAAATGGATGATGAACCAGCTTGCAATAAATCATGAATCCTCAGTCAAGGCTTTTGATCAGGTGAGCCTGAGGCTTGCCCATCAGCAATTCGAGGAGAGCAGGATCGACCGGGATATCAATAAACAGGAAAGGCATATCCGCAAGGAGGAGGTTACTGCCCTATCGGCCAATCTCGATTTTACCAAATCATTGAACTCTAATCACCTGCTGTTCTATGGCGTCGAAGGAGTCTGGAATGATGTGATCTCCACCGGAATCGATGAGAACATTAAAACCGGAGTTTCAGCTGTCGGGCCGTCGCGATACCCCCAGGCCACCTGGGCCACCCTGGCAGTCTATGTGTCGGAGCAATGGAAAATGGGAAGGAGGTTTCTGCTCCAATCGGGACTGCGCTACAGCCATTTTCTGATGGATGCATCTTTCGATACCACTTTCTACCCATTTCCCTTTACCGAAGCTTCCCTCAACGAAGGTGCCCTCACCGGCAGTCTTGGTCTGGTGTTCCGCCCATCCGACCTGTGGGTTTTCAGCGCCAATTTATCCACCGGGTTCAGAGCCCCCAATGTGGATGACCTGGGCAAAGTGTTCGATTCCGCTCCGGGTTTGGTGGTGGTTCCCAATCCCGACCTGAAACCGGAATATGCATGGAACGGTGACCTGGAAGTGGCCCGTATTTTCGGGGATTTTTTGAAACTCGACATCTCAGGCTATTATACCCTGCTGGATAATGCACTGGTGCGTCGCGATTTCACACTCAATGGCCTGGACAGTGTTCTGTATAATGGCGAAATGAGTAAAGTGCAAGCCATTCAGAATGCTGCTGTAGCGAGGGTTTGGGGTATTCAGGCAGGTCTCGAGGCAAAGCTTCCTGCCGGTTTTGGTCTGGCTTCCGATTTCAATTTCCAGAAAGGGGAGGAGGAACTCGACGATGGTTCCCTGAGTCCGTCGAGACATGCAGCACCATGGTTTGGGATCACCAGGCTTACCTATGGCTGGAGTGCCCTGAAACTGGAAATGAATGCCCAATACAGCGGAAAAAAGGAATTTACTGATCTTCCGGAGGAGGAAAAGGGCAAAACCGAAATCTATGCGGTGGATGCCGATGGCAACCCCTGGTCGCCCGGCTGGTACACCCTCAATTTCAAGGCAATGTACAAACTTAACCAGCAACTCACTGTTTCTGCCGGCGTTGAAAACATCACCGACCAGAGATACCGCCCTTACAGCTCGGGTATTGTGGCTCCGGGCCGGAACTTTGTGATTTCACTGAAGGCAGGGTTCTGAACATTGATTGTTGAGTCCGCTCCGAAATATGCAGAAAGATAAAATTGCCACTAAGGCTCTAAGACACAAAGAATCACTAAGATCTAAATATCAGTAATTTAGAAGTTGTGTCTTTTAGTGCCTTGGTGTCTTTGTGGCATAAAAGCCTTTTTGGTGTGGACTCGTTGATTAATCCTGATTGAGAGGACCAGTTTATCAGCCAGATAGGGAGGGTGTCTGAAAAGGCACCCTCTTTTTTTTCTGAAATGGTTATATTCGCCAAATTAAACCCGTTGCAAACAGGTTCCATTTTTATGCTGAATCATTCATAATCAAATCAATAACCATGTTTGTAAAAAACCTGAACGACTGCGAAATTTTCACTGCCGGCGATGGCACCATCCTCCGTGAGCTGCTCCATCCCGACAAAGCCGATCTGAAACTGCGCTACAGCCTGGCGTATGCCGTGCTGCCGGTGGGGCTTACCTCCCTGCCACATCGTCTGAAGACCTCGGAGGTGTATTATATTCTTTCCGGGAAGGGGATGATGTCCATTGATGATGATGAAAAAGAAGTGCTTCCCGGACAGGCGGTATACATTCCACCGAATGCCACACAGTTTATCAGCAATACCGGCAATCAGGATTTGGAGTTTCTGTGCATCGTTGACCCTGCCTGGCGGAAGGAGGATGAGGAGGTGTTTTAGGTTTTTCTGTGATATATGTTAATCTGGTCAAATTATCCCTGAAATGAATTATATTTGTTTCTGATTTTGTATTCTTATCATCATTTCTCATTCTTGAAGCATAATTCTTTGTAAAAACACAGAGCTCTTATCATTCAAAAATTTGTT
>CAZJZF010000237.1:0-4633 GCA_964550385.1 uncultured Lentimicrobiaceae bacterium
ATGGTTATATTGAAAGGGATGATGGGCATCCGGAGATAGATCGATAATACTCAATCGGTTATGCCCTAAAACAACAGGAAGATCGGAATGAATACCCGTGTAGTCGGGACCACGATACTGCATACAACCCAGCATACCGCGGATGATAACCGTAGCCTCTTCAGACCTTAAAACAGGATCGTAGAACCCGGCTATTCCGCACACAGCAAAAGAGATATGGAAAAATACTCGTATAACAACATGCTGTGCTCCAAGGGTTAATTTGGTTCAATCCTGATTGTATAACCCAGACCAACAACCGTATGAATCAGCCTGGTCTTGAATTTCTTATCTATCTTATTCCTAAGGAAGTTGATGTATACATCCACCACATTGCTTTCCCGCTCGTATCCCGGACGCCATAAATGCTTTTCAATCTCTGCCCTCGTAACAACGCGTCCTCTGTTTTGCATCAGCAGAAGCAACAGATTAAACTCTTTGTTGGTTAATTTGATGTTACGACCTCCACGCCTTACCAGTCTCGAATCCAGGTGAAGTTCCATATCTGCAAGCTCCATAATGGCTTGCGATGCTGGTTCTGCATTGCGGCGTACCAGTGCATGAACCCGCGCAATCAGCTCTTTAAACTCAAATGGCTTCACCAGATAATCATCAGCTCCTGCGTTTAAACCGGTAACTTTGTCGTCGGTGGAAGACAGCGCAGTGAGCATCAGTATGGGTGTTTTATTATCGAGCGAACGGATTTTCCGACATAGGTCAATTCCGTTGATCTTTGGAAGCAACACATCCAGAATTATGAGATCATATGGATTGTCGGTTGCCAATGCCTCCCCCTCTTTCCCATCATGGGCAAAGTCAACGTGCATGTCGTTCTCTATCAGCCCCTTTTTTATAAAATTGGCCGCTTTGCTGTCATCTTCAATCAGCAAAATTCTTAAGGTTGTTGACATTGTAATCGTGCTTTTATGGGTTTAATAATACCTTAAATATTTCGAATTCCTCTATCGGGGTATCACAAAACGGACAGGGATCCGATTCGGTCCCCAATCCGAATGTGTTTCCGCATTTTCTGCAAACAAACCAAACTTGAGGTACGCCATCTTCGTTGCCCGCGTTGAGCATTTCAAGTGCCTGCTGTAACTGCACCGCATGCTTTTGCTCCGTATCCCTTGCCCAGGTTAATACCTCCTTTGCATACGATTGCTCCTCCTCCTCCGCTATCGCAATGAAATCCGCGTACATCGTATCTGCTTCCCACTTTTCACCTGCAATGGAATAGATCAGGTTATCGCGGGTATTACCGTTAGGAAACTCATCCAATTCAGGCTTTTCCACCACAACCCCAAGGCTTGCCATCGCTGCCCGGTGATTCAATGCATGTATTTCTTCTGACCTTGCCAATGCTTTGAAGAAATTGGCAAGCAACGGCAGGTCTTCCTCTGTGGCTTTGGCAGAGTAAGCCTTGTATCTCATACTTACCGTGGATTCACCATTGTAAGCCTCATGCAGGTTTTCTACGGTTTTGTCCTGTTTGCTGCCAGATGAACATCCAACGAGAAAAGCCAAAGCCCAAACCACTAAATACCAGTGTGATTGCCTGCGCAGTATGAGTGTGTTCTTTGGTTCCATTTCTCCTGTAAGTTAATCTGAATGAGCTATCAACGTAAAGTGGCTACGATTCATCCCTGTTTATCAGGGTTCAAATGTAAAACTTTTAATGATAATTTGACAAGAAACGCAAAGATCTTAAATAAAAATCAATCGTAACCCAAACAATTATAAATCAAGCAACAAAAGAAATATTGTTAAAATTCATCTCCGAAATAATGTTTCCTTTACATTTGTCTACAATTTCTATATACTAAAAGTAGATTTAGGATGGGGAAACTTTACGAAAGACTTTGTAAGGATGTGAGGTTTGAAGAGGGTCTGAACGCCTGCATCAATTGCGGTACCTGCACTGCCATTTGTCCTGCCGCATCTTTTTACAATTACGACCCCCGCATCCTGGCCGATACGGTTCAGACCCGCGATGATGCAAAAATTATAGCCCTTCTCAAAAGCGAAACCATCTGGTTTTGCGGTGAATGTATGTCGTGTAAAACCCGTTGCCCACGCAGCAATACCCCGGGGTTAATCGTAATCTCGCTCAGGAACCTCTCGATGGAACTGGGGTATTTTGTTGAGTCAGAAAAAGGAAGGCAACAACTTGCCATCAAAAGGACTGTGGGTGAAAATATGCTGAAACATGGCTATTGTGTGCATATCGACGAAATGGGTACAGACCTTCATCCTGAACAAGGCCCTATCTGGGATTGGATGCGGGAAAATTCAACCCAGATATATGACAGACTCGGTGGTAATTACAACCGGCCGGGAGCTGGCACCCTGCGCAAAATATCCGATAAAGCCCTTGGTGAACTGGCAGCCATCTTCGAAGAAACCGGAGCCCTGCATCGATGGGAAAAAATCGAGAACTTTTCGGAAATGAAGGCAGCAGAGATGGGGCTGGAATTCAGCGAAGGAAAGGATGAGTACTTCAGGCATGTATATCAGACCAATACCATTACACACCAATAAATTCCACTGCCATGCTGAAAGAGGGCAAACGCTATATCTGGAAAGACTACCAGAAAGAGATAGCAGAGGATCATTATTACTATGCGCGAAGCTGTATCCGGCAAAATTTCTTTCCGGGTTCGGAAGCCACATTCCTGAAAATTCTGAAGGAAGAATTGGGAAGGGATATCTACGATGACCCCGAACAAACAACCTGTACCGGTATAGCTTACCATTCTGATATTGTTCCACTCGAAACCACCATGACCGTGGTGGCACGTCAATTCTCCCTTATGACTGAGGCGGGCTACAGGAATTTTGTACCCTCCTGCATCACCTCCTTTGGCATCTATTCCGAAGTTCTGGAAACCTGGCACGAGTTTCCTGAAACACTTGAAAAAACCCGCGAACACTTAAAACGGGCTACCGGAAGGGAATTCGAAATCCCTGAAAATGTGGCTCATACCAGCGACATCATCTTCAAATTCAGAGAAGAGATTGCTGCCCGTGGAAAAAACCGGCTTGTGAACCATGATACCGGCCTTCCGCTGCGGGTAGTGGAACATATTGGCTGCCACTATGCCAGGATGTTTCCCCACAAAGGGATTGGCGGTGCTGAATACCCCTATGTGCTGGCAGGAATGGTGGAATCGTGGGGCGGTGAGGTAATCGACTATCCCGAAAGGCGTCATTGCTGCGGTTTTGGGTTCAGGCAATACGTTGTGCAGGCCAACCGGGGTTACTCTATGTCGTGTTCAAGAAAGAAATTCGAATCTATGGAACCCTACAAACCAGACATGATCATTACCAACTGTCCCGGTTGCCCCTATTTCCTCGATCGCTGGCAATATGTGATAAGCGAGCAGGAAGGGAAGACTTACGGAGAAAATGGTTATGGCATACCCGTATTCACTTATGAAGAAGTAGCGGGCCTGGTGCTGGGCTATGATCCATGGGATTTGGGACTGCAGGTACACCAGGTAGCTGTGGAACCTCTGCTTGACAAGATGGGCATCGCCTACAACCCCGATCTTAAATATGCCGGTCTGAATGGTGAAAACCTTGGGCGGCCGGTTGAACCAACCTGTTTGAAATGCCAATGAAAAATATCGTTGTGATTGGTGGCGGAATTGCCGGCATGGAAGCCTCAGCCTTTCTGGCAGCCAAAGGATACTCCGTAGATCTTGTAGAGAAAAACAGCAGTCTGGGCGGCAGGCTCTCCAACTGGGACAAGCTTTTCCCCACCATGCGGCGCGGAAGTGAGGTAACAGAATTTCTGGCAGAAGGGGTTACCCAGGAAAAAGTCAAGGTGCACCTCGACACCGATATCGCCCGGATCCAGAGGCAGGGTGATGAATTTGCCTTGATTACCACACAGGGCAACGAGCTTACCTGCCATGCCATACTGCTGGCTACCGGTTACGATCTTTTCGATGCCAGAAAAAAAGAAGAATACGGCTACGGAATCTACGACAATGTAATTACCTCTGCTGACCTGGAAGAAATATTCACTTCTGGCAGCAACATTCTTACACATCAGGGGAAAAAGCCTGCCCGCATCGGTTTCGTGCACTGCGTTGGTTCCCGCGATGAAAAAGCGGGGCATACCTATTGTTCAAAAGTGTGCTGCGTAACCGGGGTAAAACAGGCCATTGAAGTAAAACAACAGATTCCGGAAGCTGAGATCTTTAACTTTTATATGGATCTGCGGATGTACGGAATGCATTTCGAAGCGCTCTATAAAAAAGCCCAGGAAGATTATAATGTGCAGTTTGTGAGGGGCAGACTGTCGGAAGCTGCCGAAAACCAGGATGGATCCCTTGCCCTGAAAGTAGAAGATACCCTTGCCGGCAGACCCATGAAAATCAACGTCGACCTGCTCGTATTGCTGGTGGGATGCATCCCTTCGGAAGGTACCCGGAAACTGGCCGGTTTGCTCAACCTGAAACTCGGTTTCAACGGCTTTTTCAAAACGGTTGACCAGCATACCATGACCAACTACAGCGAAATCCCGGGTGTTTTTTTTGCCGGAACCTGCATCGGCCCCAATACCATTACCAATGCCATCACCGAC
>CAZJZF010000238.1:0-4632 GCA_964550385.1 uncultured Lentimicrobiaceae bacterium
AAATTCATTGACCTTTGGTTTGTTTAGATGTTTGGTTGTTGGTGGTTTAAGTTCAAGTGTTCAAATATTCAAGCGTTCAAGTGTTCAAAGCTCTAGTACAGATAGATATAATCTCTAACCACGCCTTCGGCGTGGTCTCCACTGCGTTTCGATTTCTAATTTCTAATTTCTAATTTCTAATTTCTAATTTAACTCCTAACTCCTACCCCCCATTATAGAGATATGCCTCTACTCCTGAAAATACTCCTTCATTCTGTCAAAAAAGCTCTTATCACGGGATGTGGGTTTGGGGTTGAAATTTGCCGATTGCCGAAGCTGATCCATCAGTTTCTTCTCCTCTTTGGTCAGGGTTTGGGGCGTCCAGACATTCACATTCACCAGCAGGTCGCCACGGCCGTAATGATTCACGCCGGAGAGTCCTTTGCCCTTGAGCCTGAATACTTTTCCTCCCTGTGTCCCTTCCGGAATTTTTATTCGGGCTTTGCCATCGAGGGTTGGAACCTCGGAGGTGGTACCCAGTACTGCATCGGGGAAGCTGATATAATGGTCGTACAGCAGGTTTCTGCCGTCGCGCACCAGTTGGGGGTGGGGGAGTTCCTCGATGAGCACAATCAGGTCGCCGGGAACGCCACCCCGTGCTCCTGCATTCCCTTTGCCGCTGAAAGAGAGCTGCATGCCCTCCTCCACGCCGGCCGGAATGTCGATGCTGATGACCTCCTGCTCTTTTACGATGCCATTTCCGGCGCAATGCTCGCACTTGTTGGCAATGGTTTGCCCTTCCCCGCCACACGATGGGCAGGTGGAAGAGGTTTGCATCTGCCCCAGAAAGGTGCTGGTAACACGGGTTACATGTCCTGTGCCACGGCAGGTAGGGCAGGTACTGTAAGAGCCTCCGTCGCGGGCACCGGTGCCGCTGCAGGGCTGGCATTTAATGTATTTGTCAACTTTGATCTTCTTTTCCACGCCGGTGCTGATCTCCTCAAGCGTCAGTTTTACCCTGATGCGCAGGTTCGAGCCTCGGTTCACCCGGCGTCCCGAGCCTCTGGATTGACCAAATCCGCCAAATCCCCCGAAGTTTCCGAAGATATCCCCAAACTGGCTAAAGATGTCTTCGATGTTCATAGAGTGTCCACCATATCCGCCACCCCCCTGGTTTCCCAGCCCGGCGTGGCCAAAACGGTCATATTTCTGCTTCTTTTCGGGGTTGCTGAGCACTTCGTAAGCTTCGGCAGCTTCCTTGAACTTCTCCTCAGCCTCTTTGTTTCCCGGGTTTTTATCCGGATGGAACCTGATAGCCTGCTTTCGGTAGGCTTTCTTGATCTCCTCAGGGCTTGCGTCCTTGCCCACCTCCAGTACTTCGTAGAAATCTCTCTTCGCCATGCTTTCGCTGTTGTTAGTTGCCTACTGCCACCCGGGCAAATCGTATCACCTTGCCATTCAGCAGGTATCCTTTTTCAATAACATCCAATACCTTCCCTTTCTGCGATGGGTCTTCCACAGGCAGATTGGTGATGGCCTCATGAAAATCGGTACAAAAAGGTTCCCCGATGGGCAGCATTTCTTCCAATCCTTTTTGCTCAAGTGATTTTCTTAACTTGTTGTTAATCAATACAATTCCATCTTTCACGGCTTCAGGGCTGGCCGCATTTTCCATCGAACGGAGGGCGCGGTCGAAGTCGTCGAGAACCGGCAATAATTGGGTAATGATGCCGGCACCAGCGGTTTGCAGCATCTCAGCGCGTTCTTTGATCGTCCTTTTCCGGTAATTGTCAAACTCGCTGTATAGCCTGATGTATTTGTCATTCAGGGAAGCCACTTCTTCTTTTAAACGTGCAATCTCATCTTCACCTGCGGTATCCGGGGTTGCCTGTGAGTATTCGTTTTGCAGGTTATCAGGCTCATTGGCCTTTTTATCATGCCCGGTAGGTTTTCTTTCTGTCGGTTTCTTTTTTGTCATATCTCGTTGCAATGATCTGTAAAAAATTCTTCGCCCTGCTGGTGTCAATTTACCTGCCAGCAGGGTTGGTTACGCCAAATTGACAGTTTAAAAAGACGATAACCGAAAAAAGGTTTAAAGGTCCATCCTTCTGATGTCAGCGCCCAGGGCCTGAAGCCGTTTGTCGATATCCTGATATCCGCGATCGATCTGGTCGATGTTATCGATGATGCTGGTTCCTGATGCTGAGAGGGCTGCAATGAGCAGGGAGACTCCTGCCCTGATGTCGGGAGAGCTCATCCGGATGCCGCGAAGGGGCGTTTTGCGGTCGAGACCTATGACGGTGGCACGGTGGGGGTCGCAAAGGATTATCTTTGCCCCCATATCGATGAGTTTGTCCACAAAGAAAAGTCTGCTTTCGAACATCTTTTGGTGAATCAGCAAACTACCCCGTGCCTGGGTAGCCACTACCAGCACAATGCTCAGAAGGTCGGGGGTAAACCCTGGCCATGGGGCATCGGCTATGGTAAGGATAGAGCCATCGATGTAACTGTCGATTTCGTAATGATCCTGAGCAGGAACCACAATATCATCCCCCATTAACTCCAGACGGATTCCAAGCTTTCGGAAGGTGTCGGGGATGAGTCCCAATTCAGAGTAGTTTGTATTTCGGATAGTGATTTCGGAGCGGGTCATGGCAGCCAGTCCGATGAAGCTTCCCACTTCGATCATATCTGCCAGCAGCCTGTGCTCTGTGCCTTGCAAAGCTTCAACACCGTGTATAGTCAGCAGGTTAGATCCTACTCCGTCGATCCGGGCGCCCATCCGTATCAGCATGCGGCAAAGCTGAACGATATAGGGTTCGCATGCGGCGTTAAAAATGGTAGTGGTCCCTCTGGCCAGCGTAGCCGACATCACCAGATTGGCAGTGCCGGTAACCGAGGCTTCATCCAGCAGCATGTAACACCCTTGCAAACGCTCCGAAGAGATTTCAAAGGTCTTTGCCGCTTCGTCGTAATGGAATTCAGCACCGAGTTTCTGTAGTCCGATGAAGTGGGTATCGAGCCTGCGACGTCCGATCTTGTCACCGCCTGGTTGTGGGATAAACCCTTTGCCAAATCTGGCTACCATAGGGCCCATTACCATCACCGAACCCCTCAGCAAAGCAGCCTGCTTCCTGAATTCAGGAGTCTGCATATAAGCTGTGTCAACGTTGGCAGCACAAAACCTGACAGTATCTCTGGAAAGGCGTTCTGTTTTCACCCCGAGCCCTTCCAACAGGTTGATCAGGCGATTCACGTCAATGATATCAGGGAGGTTCGAGATGGTCACCGGCTCCGGAGTGAGCAGTACTGCGGATATCACTTGCAGGGCTTCGTTTTTGGCACCCTGGGGCATAATTTCCCCTTTGAGGGGTTTTCCTCCGTGTATCTGAAATGAGGCCATATAAAAAGATTATGGGTTGGGCCGCTTGTTTCTTTTCGACCGGTAATAAGAACCGTGAGGTGCCTGACCCTTGGTGGCTGCTTGTCCCTGACGCGGCGGGTACTTCTTTTGGCGGGCATTGCTCACAGGCAGGGCGTTTTTCTGAAGGATGTCGTGGGTTCGTGCCAGCACTGCTCCTTCGGGCAATGCCAGGGTGCCGTTCGAAAGATCCGACAGATGGGCCGCAATCACTTCGTCAGTCACCGATTCGCGGTTCCAGGTGAGGTATGCCTTCTTCAACTGGTTGGCAATCATCTTCACCAACTCATCCTTTTTGGGTCCCTCTTCCAGTGCTGCTATGTTGTGAATCAGGTTCTCGATGTGTTTTCCATAGTGCCGGTAACGGATACCATTAGTACGATAACCCAGTCTTTCGGGTCTGTTTTCCAGCGTTTCAGGACTGGGAACAGGGTAGGGGGAGTCCACATCCAGGCGGAAACCCGAGATGATATGCAGATGATCCCACAGTTTCTGGCGGTAGTCGCCCTGTTCGCGGATAGAGGGGTTGAGTTGTGCCATTACCCCAACAATCAGGGTCGACAGGCGGGTACGCTTGTCGCGGTCGTCGAGCTGTATAGCGTACTCAATCATACGCTGTACATTCCTGCCATACTCGGGAATCACGAGTTTGTTTCGGCTTGTGTTGTAATCCATGAAATAAATCTGAACGGTTTTTTTATGTCCCTTGCAATCGTATAGTGCGTAACCGAAAAATGGGGGGAGGATTCAAATAAAGGGCAAAATTACATCATTTTTTTCACATGCCAACAAATCCTTACGATTATTACTCCGCTGGGTCAAGGCGGGCAAACCGGAGGAGCAGCTTTTTCTCCCCTGCCAGATCGAACAACACGGTGGCTTTCATGTCGGCAGGGCTTCCTTCCATTTCACGAATGGTTCCGATGCCAAATCTTTCGTGTTTCACGCGCATTCCTACTGCCAGTTTTCCCGGGTCGGTGGCAGCTTTGCCTCCGGAATGAGCCGTCACTTTTTTCATTTTCGACAGGTCAGGGCGAACATTGAAGGGGGCAGGCCCCTCTTCAGCACTATCGGGACGAGCACGTGCCCCCTGCGGCTTTTCGATGTACTGGGGATCAAGTTCGGAAAGGAAGCGGCTGGGCTCGCAAAAAGTGAAGTTTCCCCAGCGAAGTCTGCTGCGGGCAAACGACAGCACCGCCTGCTTTTCTGCCCGGGTAAGTGCCACGTAGAAA
>CAZJZF010000239.1:0-4580 GCA_964550385.1 uncultured Lentimicrobiaceae bacterium
AGAAATGTCAGCCTCAGTTCACCTTATGTTGTTTCATCCAGTATACAGTCATCGCAGGCTTCCGACCAGAACTCGTAGTTCGAGCAGCCTGCAAAAGCAAGAGCTGTAAGGGTAATTGCCGTTATCAGCACCATTTCAATACGAAAACTCATAAGGCATCGATTTATTTTTCAGTTGATACCGGTTTCCCCGGAATGAGATATTGATACCGTATTCAAACCTGCCGGAGGATACAGGGGCATCTTGCAGTGGAAGATACATGTATCTGAGGTACAAGGCAAAAATCCTGCTTTCCAGCCAGATTCCTCCAAAGGCGCCAGAGGTAAATCCCCGCCAGGGACGCTTATCACTGCCATCGAAACTGCCCCATGCAAAGCAGGGTTTTATTCCTGCCGAAAGAGACAGCCATCTTTTATGATCGCCATAGATACGAATATGCTTGTCGATTTCTGTGTAAACCGTCCTTCTGCGGCCAGACATCTGATAGAGAAGTGTGTCATTTCCATCCGTTTGATAGTGTACGGCGGTGGTTCCCCCACGGTGACTGAATCCGGCAGAAACCAGGGTGTTATAGCGTAATTCTTTGATTCCCAAACTGTAGTTGTACATGATGTCATTGCCTGTCAAACTCATTCCCCAGGAGGTGACCATCCATCCCGGCATGGGTTTATAACCTGGTTTCAGCCCAATTGTTCTTAGAGCAGATGGATTAACTCTATCCAGATTATGCAATACCAGCTTTCGGAAGGTTAAAGGATAGGGTTTAGGTTGAAAAGGGGCAAGCATCCATATCATTTCCCTGCTGCCATTGCTGATAGCGAATGCCAGTGGGGTCCATCCGGCCAGAGTGGTATCCCCCGGGTTGGCACCTGCATTAAGCAATATTTTTCCCAGCAGTGTATCGTTTGATGCGGCTGCTGCCATCAGGGGTGTAAATCCCCTGTAATCGGCTTTGGATGGGTTAGCTCCTTTGAACAGAAGCAGATCAGCAATCTCATAACGCTGCTGCAGTGCAGCGATAAGCAGAGGTGTTGAACCCTCACGCATCGGGGTGTCGGGGAAAGCACCGTAATGGAGCAGCATATCGGCCATCAGGTAGTCGTTTCGGTGCACAGCTCTCAGCAACGGGGTCAGTGAGAGGCGGTCCCCCAGGTCGGGACTGGCACCGTAGAGAATAAGGAGCTCTGCAATCTCAAGGTTCCCCATCTCAGCGGCAAGGCAAAGGGGAGTAAACATGATTTCAGGATTCCCGTTGGGGTTGGCACCATATTGCAGCAGCATTTCAGCGAATTCATAGTGCCCCTCCTGCACAGCATACCCCAGGGCATTGGTTTCACCATAAAAGAAGCATTCCAGGTCGAGCGTTGAATCGTTGAGCAGCATTCGGAAGGAAGCAGTATCATTTCCATAGGCCGCAGTGTGAAGCTGCCAGCACAGCGTGTCGTTACTGTCCTGTGCAAAAACCTGTATCGGCCTGATGGTGAGGATTACCAGACAAGTTAGCATCGCAAAACCATCGACAGGGAATTTCCTCCGGCGTTCATCTGCCTGGATAAAAACCTGTTTGTCTTGACAAGATTTCGCTTTGCTACTGTTTTTCATCAGATAAAAGTCTTTCGGCTAAAGTGACCAAAAGTAGGATTTTTTAAGCCATCGGCATCCCAAAAGTGGCTATTTTTACATCATCAATACAAATCAGAAAACTTTGGATCTGCTGCATAAAACGCTTTTACAGTACTGGGGTCACACCTCATTCAGGCCTTTGCAGCAGGATATCATCGAGAGCGTGGTTGCAGGGAGGGATACCCTGGCTCTTCTCCCCACCGGCGGGGGAAAATCGGTTTGTTTTCAGGTTCCGGGGATAGTTCGCGGTGGACTTTGTCTGGTAGTAAGCCCTCTGATTGCCTTGATGAAAGACCAGGTGGAAAATCTGGTTCAAAAGGGAGTTTCTGCCAAAGCACTATATACAGGTATGCATTCCAGGGAAATCGACCTGGTACTCGATGAAGCAGCCACTGGCGGGCTGCAGTTTCTATACCTCTCGCCAGAGAGGCTGCAGACCGAATCGTTTCGGAATGTTCTGCCGGAAATGCCGGTTAAAACCCTTGCGGTCGACGAAGCCCATTGTATCAGCCAGTGGGGATACGATTTTCGCCCTCCCTACCTCCGTATTGCAGAGATCCGGGAATTCTTCCCCGAAGTACCCGTTATTGCCCTCACTGCCACTGCCACACCGGAAGTTACTGCCGACATCATGGATAAGCTCGCTTTTCGCAAGGGGCAGATGTTCAGCAAAAGCTTTGCACGGGATAACCTGGTGTATATGTCGATACCCGAAGAGGACAAGTACAACCGGGTTGTGAGGATTTGCCGCAAGGTTACCGGAACCGGAATCGTGTATGTGAGGAACCGCAAACTAACGGAGGAGCTGGCCGGTTTTCTCTCGAAAAACGGCATACCCGCTCTGGCTTACCACGCAGGACTGGGGCAGGAGGTGCGCGACAAGCGGCAGCACGACTGGATTACCAACAGAACCCGTATTATGGTGGCTACCAACGCCTTCGGTATGGGCATCGATAAGCCCGACGTGCGGCTGGTGATCCATATCGACATCCCCGATACCCCTGAAGCCTACTTTCAGGAGGCTGGCCGGGGCGGTCGCGATGGAAAACAGAGCTACGCCGTGTTGCTTTACGAAAAAGCAGACATCCTGAAAGCCAAAGCCAACCTGCAGCAAACCTGGCCCGAAGTGACAGATATCCGCTCAACCTACAGCTCCCTTTGCAACTATCTCAATCTGGCTGTAGGCAGCGGCAGGGGATGCAGCTTCGATTTCGATATCAACGATTTTGCCACCCGCAGCAACCGCCCCGCACGCGATCTGTTTTATTGCCTGAAAGCCATCGAACAGCATGGGTTTATTACCCTGAATGAGGGATTTCTGGAGCCCAGCAGGGTATTGGTGTTGGTGAATACCGAGGAGCTTTACAGGTTTCAGGTGAAGAATCTGAAATATGATCCTTTTATTCGATTGATAATCAGGTCTTACGCCGGTATTTTTCACGATTTTGTAAAGATCTCGGAAGAGGCACTGGCTGCCCGGGCAAAGGTTTCGGTAAGGGATGTGGTGCAGATGCTGAAATTCCTCGACCAATCGGGGATTATTGCCTTCCAGCCCCGCAATTCCAGCCCGCAGGTTTTTTTCATTGAGCCCAGGCACGATCTGGCCCACATGTCGCTGGGCAGTAAGGATTATCTGCTGCGGAAAGAGCGTGCAGCAAAGAGGCTTGATGTGATGATAGAATATGCCCTCTCGGCCCGAAAATGCCGCAGCGTGCTGCTGCTGGAATATTTCGGAGAAAAAGGGGCACCCCGTTGCGGATTGTGCGATGTGTGCCTGAAGCGCAATACCGTGGGGCTGAGTGCCTTTGAGTTCGATGCAGTGCTGGAGGTGATCAAGCCGTTGCTGCAACAGGAGCCGCTCACTATGGAACAACTCCTCACAAAAGTGCCTGCAGTGCAGGAGCAGAAATGTGTAAAAGTGGTGCAATGGCTCATCGAAAACGAAAAGATCAACTGGTTTGGCGATAAGCTGGTATGGGGAAAAATGAAATGATAAAGCGACTGGACGAAGCTTTCTACCGTCGGAGCGATGTGGTTCTCATTGCCCGCGAGCTGCTGGGCAAGGTGTTATGTTGTGATGCTGCACCCGGCACGACAAAAATGATGATCACCGAAACCGAAGCCTATGCGGGCATTACCGACCGTGCATCGCATGCCTGGGGAGGAAAGCGCACTCCGCGTACAGAGGTAATGTACCGTGCGGGTGGGGTGGCTTATGTGTACCTGTGTTACGGCATGCACCAATTGTTCAATGTGGTTACGGGGGTTGAGGGTGTGCCTGATGCCGTTTTGGTGCGGGGTGGAGTAGTGGTGGCCGGGATGGAGCTGGCAGCGTCCAGACTCGGAAAAGCTATGGTGCGAACGGCAGATACCACGGGGCCGGGCCGGTTTTCCAAAGCCATGGGAATTCATACCGGGCTTACGGGAACTTCATTCATCACGGGCCCCTGCTGGCTCGAGGACCACGGGGTGGTGATTCAGGATGCTGATATCAGGGTAACCCCCAGAATCGGTGTGGATTATGCGGGGGAAGATGCCCTTCGGCCCTACCGGTTTGTATTGAGTTTGTAAGGTTTGTAAAGTTTGTAAAGTTTGTAAAGTTTGTAAAGTTTGTAAGGTTCTTAAGGTTTGTAAAGTTTGTTAAGTTTTTAAGGTTTCTAAAGTTGTGGGGATTGTGGAGTAGCGAAATAGTGTTCTGCTCAATTTTATTATTTTTAGTAGCAGAATGGATTCCGCCTATTATCATTTGATTTTATTATTTTATTGATAATCAAAGTTTTATTTACCACGGAGGCACTAAGGACACAAAGGAACACAGAGGTAAATTCCACATAAATTCAGAAATCAGCACATTTCCACATTTCCACACTACTTCTTCAAAGCCTTCTTTCTAAAAACCCTTCCATCTTTCCCTTCCATCTCCACGAGATAAACCCCTGGCTTCAGATCCGGGGTTT
>CAZJZF010000240.1:0-2324 GCA_964550385.1 uncultured Lentimicrobiaceae bacterium
TTTCAGTGTGATATAACGGGCACCATTGAGTTTCACTACGTAATTGTCAAGGGTCATGTTTGCCGCATACTGAAGGGTAACCAGGGTGCTGTCGTTTCCGGCCGACTGGAAGGTAACCGTATTCGCAGCAGATATTCCCGGGATGTAGGGTATGATGATTTGTTCCTGGTAAGTCCCTGCAGCAGCACTAAAAACCACAGGTCCGCAAACTCCATTGGCAACCAATGTATTAACGGCATCAGTAAAGTTCTGGAAATCATATCCCGTACCTGTGCCTATGCTTTGAGCTCCCGTGAGAGCTGCCCTTTTTACCAGTGTGAGGGTGTCGTTCGACGGGTAATCATCTGGCACAGCGTTGGGCCAGGTGGTATAAAAAGTAAGATTGTATATTGTACCGTTAAAAATGGTAAGGGTATCCAGTGAAATATTGATGCTGTCACCTGGCACCAGTGTTCCGGTATAAGCTACGGTATCCCTGGGTGTTCCGTTCACGCTCCAGTGAACCGAAAAGCTGGTGAGGTTTACAAGTCCCCAGTTTTTTACAGTCACTTTAATGGTATCGGTTACCCCGGAACAGGCATTCACGGGATTTGACAGGGCAATGACTCCAGCATCATTACTGCTGAGGGTAAACTCGTCGGCACCAATACAGGGGGTAACCGGGTTTCGCGGGTCGCCGTCGTAATCGTCGGTGACCCAAACCTGTGGGGTTCCGGCATGCCACAATGCCACTGCATTACAGTGAAGATCGGTATTGGAGAAATATCCCGGGTTGGTGCTTTTTGAATTGGAATCCATCAGGCTGGCCGCCTGTAAGGCCGCAAGATTCGTCTTTGCCCCGCCCCAGTAGGCAAGGTTTGCCCCGGTAGCATAAAGGTTGTTGTAATCGCTGGCAATTACGGCTGAGGGTACATTAATGTAATAGGCATAACCGCCACCGGTATTTGCCAGGTTGTTGTTTTTTATTATGATGTTGGAGGTGGTGATGCTAAGGGTGGTGGCCAGATGCAAAGCCGCACCACCAGTGGCAGATCCCCCCGTGATAAGCACCGAATTATTCAGAACGCTCACGTAATTGGCAATGTTAAGTGAAAAGCCGTAATTGGTGCCTGTACCATTAGCCTGGATGATCATGTTGTTGGAAACGATCAGTGGATCGGTGTTTACGGTTGCAATTTTCTGAATCCGCATCCCATAACTGTTCCCTGAGCCATTGGCAAGGATGTAATTTTTCGATACCAGCCCGTATCCATCAGGATTAAAAATATATACAGGATAATAAATGCTTGGGGTAACAGGTCTGTTGAATGCACGGTTGGCAATTACCTGCATAGAATCGGTATAGATAATATAAGCTGCTGAATAATAGTACTTTTCAATGGTATTGCCAATCAGATTAAGTCTGTTCATTCGGGCTGTCTGGGTTCCGTTCCAGTATATGCCATAATACCCTCCGGTGATCCTGTTGTTCGAAACCGTGATGTTGTAGCACGTGGATCCGTTGCTGTAAATTCCTGCTACTGTATTGGAAGTTAGGGTGGTATCGGTTTGAATCAGGCAATTCTGAATGGTAATATGCTGCGATTGATTGTCGAGATCGAATACCCTGCCATTGGCACCCCCTGTGTTGCGTACCGTAATCTTCTGCCAGGTGATATAGCTGCAATTGTTCATCCGCACAACAAAATTCCCACCGGTAGTGCCGGCAAACTGAAGCACCACATCGTTGCTGTCGCCCGTAATGGATTGAAATGTTACCGTATTTGCTGCTGAGGAGCCCGGAATGTTCATCAGATGAATCTGCTCGGTATAGGTACCCGGAAGTATATTAAACACTACGGCACCTGTGATTCCACTGTCAAGTGCCAGTTTTGCAGCTGCAAAAGTGGCGTAGTTGCCGGCAGATCCTATGGTGTAAGTGCCTGCTGCCATCTGGGCTTTAACGGAAAGACAGGAGAATAACAGAACAATTACAAAGACGAAAGCAATTCTGATGCTTCTTTTGATAATAACCATAATAAAGGATTTGAAAATTTTGCTGTTGCAAAGATAATCTGAATCCTTTTACCTGTTAACTTCAATAGGATTGAAGGGCTATTTTAAAACTACTGATATGGCTGAATC
The DNA here is from genome assembly GCA_964550385.1 of uncultured Lentimicrobiaceae bacterium. Classification (GTDB taxonomy): domain Bacteria; phylum Bacteroidota; class Bacteroidia; order Bacteroidales; family SKPS01; genus SKPS01. The sequence goes on from CAZJZF010000240.1 coordinate 2,125, forward strand.
CGTGTGCATTAGTGCCATAAAATCTTGCCAAATATACCCCTTGAACATTGGTTTCGAGCGACGATGACTCGAATCCATCTCCTGATCTCTCAAGCGCTTCACGATGCAGCAATCGCCCATCGGTTGAGAAAATCTCCAGCACCCCATTTTGAATATCGGCTTCAATACTTTCCAACTTTCCGAAAATCACATTCGGTTTT
>CAZJZF010000240.1:2334-4577 GCA_964550385.1 uncultured Lentimicrobiaceae bacterium
CATTTTGAATATCGGCATCGATATTTCGCAATAACAACCTGTTATTGAAATAATTCCATTTAACAGCCCCATCTTGCTTTATTTCTGAAACCTCAGTAGGATATTGAAAAGTAAGATTGTCGATATAGAGGATGCTGCCGGTCTGCGGATCGTCCTTGTCGGAAGGCATGATGATAATGTTGAGATGCGTTGGTGTGGCACTGGAAGAGTAATTTATGGGTACCACAAACTGATTCCAGCTGTTCAGGGTTGCTGTATTGGTGTAACTTCCGGTTCCCAGCGTATCCCAGGAGTTTCCGTTTTTCCTGAGGATCAATACGCCAATAAAACAGTTATCCCCCGATTTGGGCTGGTACTGCAAATATCCGGTAAGCGAGGAGGGCCGGTGTGTAAAAGGTATTCCTCCTGAAATCGTGGCTTCCATGGTCGCAATATTGATACTGAAAGTGCCAAGCGTAAGCAGGCCCGGAATCTTTAGTCCAAGGGCAGATTTCGTTTGCAGTTTTGCCGAACTGCTCCCCGCCTGTACCCAGGTAGTCTCTTTGGTTACGGTGTAAGTAAAAAGACTTGCAGTACTTGGATTTGGGGTATTCCATGATTCTGGTTCTGCATAATTGCCGAATGAATCCCAGGTCTCGAAATTCCCGTTGGGAACCGCCTGGGCCTGCAATTCCACCACCATTGAAATGACAATTAATCCTAAAAATATGCTTCGAAATCTCATTGTTTAATCTTATTGTTCATTCTTTAAACACACCCCCTTTCCTTTTGTTCAATCCCTTCACATTTCCACAAAACCAACGAACAACCCTGAGAAAAAAATTACTGAAACCTTTTAGATTTTGTTGCATTGTATCTTATAATAACTATTTTTGCCTGTCAGTCAGTCGGCCATCGGCTGAATTTCTTTTTTTAACATATCATTCTGTTTCTTTATGAGTTATTTAGCAATTGGGGCGGATATCGGGGGTAGTCATATTACAACGCAGGTTTACAATCTTAAAAGTCATGTTTTAATACCAGGCACCAGGGTTCGTATGGATGTTGATTGCCATGCACCAGCCGGGGAGATACTTGGCATTTGGGCTGAAGCCATCAGAGCCGCTGCTGGAGAGGAACCATTGTCGGAGATGCAAGGAATTGGCTTTGCCATGCCGGGTCCTTTCGACTATCCGGGTGGTATTGCTTTGTTTCAGGGAGTTGAGAAATATGACAATCTGTATGGCATTGATGTCAGAACCGACCTTCGCAACAGGCTTGAATTATCCTGCGATTTTCCCGTCCGATTCCTCAACGATGCATCCTGCTTCGCCATCGGCGAATCCTTCAACGGAATATCCGACCGCTTCGACCGCTTCCTGGCCATTACCCTGGGCACCGGTTTCGGCAGCACCTTCATCCGCAATCATATTCCTGTGGCGGGAGAGGAGGGGACACCCCCCGATGGTTTCCTGTACGACATCCCTTTCAATGGCTCCAATGCCGACAATCATTTTTCAACCCGTTGGTTCTTAAGACAATACACTGAACGTACTGGTAATATACCATCAGGAGTAAAACAACTTGCCTCCATTTCCGATATTGATAAGGTTGCCAAAGGACTTTTTATGGAGTTTGGCGACAACCTCGGAAGCTTTCTGATTCCCTGGCTGCGCGATTTTGGGGCCGAAGGGCTGGTGATCGGTGGCAATATCGCCAATGCATATCCATTGTTTAAAGATTTCATGTTCAAGAGGTTTGTTGCTTCCGGCATCAAGGTGGAGGTGGTAATTTCTGAATTGCAGGAAGATGCTGCCATAAGTGGCGCTGCAGCACTGTGCGACGACAATCTTTATGCCGGCCTGGCAGGCCTGAAAGTGAAAGAAAGTCAATAATTATCATTCATATTATGGAAGAGAAAATGCGAAAAAGTTCCCTGGCAGTCACGCTGCCGGTATTGCTCACCTTTTTTGTGATGAGCTTCTGCGACCTGGTAGGCATCGGAGTCGATAATGCCAAGGCCGACTTCAACCTGAGCAATACGATGGCACAGATGATTCCACTTGCCGTGTTCGTATGGTTCTTTTTCCTTTCTGTTCCCGTTGGGATCCTCCAGGATCGGATCGGGAAGAAAAACATGGTGAACATCGGTATGCTGGCAACTGCAGCCGGGCTTCTGTTGCCGGTGCTTGCCTATACTTTTCCAACACTGCTCGCAGGTTTTGTGCTCATCGGCATCGGAAATACCATCATGCAGGTATCGG
>CAZJZF010000241.1:0-4569 GCA_964550385.1 uncultured Lentimicrobiaceae bacterium
TCAGCGGTGAAGCAAGAGAGAGGTTATACAAAGAAATCCTGCAGCAGAGTGAAGCCATTGATATGATCCGAACAATTTCAGGGTAATATGGAACAGAATCCTTACATATCCGTTGTGAGTCCGGTTTATGGGGCAGCCTCCCTGGTGCCCGAACTGGTGCGAAGAACTGCTGATGCCTTATCTTCCATTTCGGGTGGTTTTGAGATCATCCTTGTTGAAGACCATAGTCCTGATGAGAGCTGGGCAGCCATTCTGGCGGAGGTAAAGAAAGATCACCGCATTCGTGGGATCAGCCTAAGCCGCAATTTCGGGCAGCAAAATGCTTTACAGGCCGGACTTGATGCTGCCCGTGGTACGTGGGTGGTCACCCTCGACTGCGACCTTCAGGATACACCGGAAGTGATACCCGTGATGCTGCAAAAAGCCACAGACGAGAACCTGGATCTTTTGTTTGCTGCACGGAGGAACCGTCAGGACGGATTGCTCAAGAAAATTGCTTCGCGCCTGTTTTACCGGCTGCTGGGATATCTCTCCGAAACCCCTGTTGATCCCGATGTGGCCAACTTTGTGCTGTACCACCGCAGGGTAGTGGATGCCATGAAAAACCTCGGAGACTTTTACCGCTACTACCCCATGATCAACCGGTGGATCGGCTTCAATGCAGCCACCCTGCAGGTGGAACATGCAGCCAGAATGGATGACCGGAAATCTTCTTATTCATTCCGCAAGCGGCTTGCGCTGGCGATCCACACTATTTTATCATTTTCTGACAAACCCCTCCGGATGGTGATGAAACTGGGATTTATGCTGGTGTTTCTCAGCACCCTTATTGCCATCGCATTGGTAATCAGATATTTTGTCATGGGAACTTCCGTAAGTGGCTGGCTCAGTTTATTTCTATCCATATGGTTCCTGTCTGGAATTATCATTCTGATTCTGGGTATTATAGGGCTGTATCTCGGAAAAACCTTCGAAACGGTAAAACGGAGGCCCACCTATGTCATCAGGGAAACCACAACAAAAGCATGATGCGATGAACCATCCTGATAATCCTTGCGTAGTGGTGGGTTCCAACGGCTATCTGGGTGGCCACATGGTGCGGTATCTGAAGGATGAAGGATACACAGTACTGGCTTTTGACTTGCAGGAGGCGGCAATTCATGGAGAAGTGCCATACCGGAAACTGGATGTTACACGGCGGAAGGATTTCGATGTGCTTCCGCAGAAAGCAGCAGCTATATTTTACTTTGCCGGCCTTACAGGAACACATGATGGTTTTAGCAGGTACAGGGAATACGTCGAAGTAAACGAACTGGGATTACTGAATTTACTGGATTATATATCGGAATTGCCCGTCATGCCTCGCATCCTTTACCCCTCAACCCGGCTAGTGTATCAGGGAAAGAAAGGATATCTGCGGGAAGATGATGCAAAGGAGGCAAAAACCATTTATGCAGCCAACAAGATTGCAGCAGAGGCTTATCTGGAGGTATACGGAAAATCGAGACAAGTACCCTGGAGTGTATGCCGCATTTGTGTTCCCTATGGAAACCACCTTCTGCAATCCTACTCCTACGGTACCACGGGCTATTTTCTGCGGTGCGCAGAATCCAGGGTACCCATTAAACTTTACGGAGATGGCTCTTTACGCAGAACCTTTACCCATATCGACGATGTTTGCAGACAGGTGGCAGCTGTAGCATTTCATCCCGAAGGAAATCATCAGGTTTACAATATAGGTGGAGAGGAATTTTCACTTCGTGATGCTGCCGGGCATATTGCTGAAAGGTTTAACGTTCCTGTTGAGTTCATCCCCTGGCCTCAAACAGAGCTACTGCTCGAATCAGGGGACACAGTTTTTGATGCTGCGAAAATTTCATCGATCCTTCCTGATCCAGTCAAGACTTCCTTCGGCGACTGGGTATTCAGTCTTGAAATTGAAAATAACAAATACTGACATGGCAGTCCTTGGAATACTCACGGAGCCTTCGGGTTGGGAAAAGCACTACATTGCTGCATGCGAGGAGCTTGGGGTAGCCTATAAGGTGATTGACATTGTGAGCAACCACTGGTGGGAAAACCTGCAGGCCGTGAAAGTGGATGGGTACCTTGTGCGTGCTGCCGGTGACACGGAGGTGCGCAAACAGATGTACAACGAGCGCCTCTTCTTCATTGAAAATTACATGAAGAAAACCCCCATGTATCCTTCCTATTTCGGCAGCCTTTTGTATGAAAACAAGCGGATGCAATCCTATTGGATGAAAATCCACAACATCTCCCATCCAGGAACCTGGATCTTCTACAAGGCAGAAGAGGCATATGATTTTATCCGTAACCGTGCAGAATGGCCCATCGTATCGAAGCCCAACCTTGGAGGATCAGGTTCCGGTGTACGCATTGTAAAAAATGCTTCCGGAGCCAAAAAGCTGGTAAAACGGGTTTTCACCAGATTCAAATGGTACAATCCGGGGATCACCCGATGGAAAAAATGGAGATTCCTTCGTGTACCGGTCATGGACGACCGCCAGCACAATTATCTCTTATTTCAGGAGTACATACCGGCCCAATGGGAATGGAGAATTCTGAAGGCAGGGGATACGTTTTTTGGTCAGCAAAAATTACCACGCAAGGGGCTTCATAGCGGCAGCAAGCGAACAGGGTGGGTTGATCCCCCGCTGGAACTGCTGGAAATGGTGCGAAACATCAGTGAAGAGTCGGGCATCCGTTCTCTGAACGTGGATATTCTGGAACGTACGGATGGAAGGTTTTTTGTAAACGAAATTCAGACCTGGTGGGGTGTACGTACACCTTACCAAATGAAAATCGATGACAAACCAGCCCGGTACCTCCACGCAGGCAATGGCACATATGAACTCCAGTTCGGCGACTTCCACCGCAACCGGGGATGCAACCTCAGAGTGGCAGATTTTCTGAAACAACTCAACCAACCCTTAACCTAGAGAAGACATCATGTCACAAACCATCCTGGCAATACTGATTGGTGTCCCTCTGCTGGTTTTCGGTTTACTGCGAAAGCCAAACATCCTCTTTGTTCTTTTTCTGTTGGTGTATGTACAGGGGCTCTTTTCCATCCTGGGCTTCTCGATGACCCTGGTGAAAGTTACAATTGAGGTGCTATTGTGGTTCTTCTTTTTCATTGCTTTGCTCGACAGATCTACCAAAAACCGGCATCTGCCGGGAATTATGATCATCATCGGATTTTCCATTGTTTACCTGATAGGTCTGATTCTTTCAGGAGCATTGAACTTTGATGCGTATTCCTATTTCAGGCATTATATCAATGCCTTTCTGATTTTTGCTGCCACCTACATGTACTCATTTAAAGCAAAAACCTTATTCAGACTGAACCGTTTCATATTTTTTCTTTTCATCCTCCAGATTGTTGCCTCGGTAATAAAATATTTCACTATTGGCAGGTCAGAAGAGCATGTAGGTACAATGATCATTACCACCGGATCCCTCAATACCATTTTTCCTCTCATGGCAACAGTATTTATGCTTTACGCCTGGTTGCATCTGGGAAGGAAATGGCGGTATCTCTTTTTTCTGTTTGGCTTCCTCTTTATGGGATGGGTAGGCGACAAACGGGGGATCTATTTTTATCTTGTATTGCTTCTGGGTTTCCTTTTCTGGAAGAGGTTCCGGGATAACCGGAAAGGAAATTTCATGCCTGTTTCCTTTATCTGGTGGTCGCCAGTGATTGTTTTGGGTCTGGTTGGGATTTTCTATCTTGGGGTAAGGCTGACCCCGTCTCTGAACCCGGAGAAAAAGGTTTGGGGAAGGTATGACAGCAAGTATCTCTCCTCCTACATCTATGTTTACAACATCATGGATAGAAGCAGCGGAGACTACCGTGGCAGATTTGGCGGCTCATATCTGGTAATCAGTGAGTTTTTCACAGGAGAGGGTCTTATGATCAAACAAAAAGCAAGCGTAAAAACCATCCTGACCGGTTTTGGTGCCGATAAATATGTGGGTGATGTAAAGGAGAGGCTCAAGAAACAGGAGGACATTGGTATTATCAAAGCCCGAGGTCTCATCGATACGGGGCTTACCCAATCTCTGCTTGCCACGGGAATCCTGGGGGTGATATTTCTGCTCTGGTTTTACTTTTTCTACATCAAAAGGGTGTCTGCTGTGAGCCGAAGCGACGACCTCACCCCTTACTGGAAGACGGTTGCCTCAGGTACCTTCCTGATGGGGATCATATTTATCCTTGATTTTTTCACTTATTCATCCACCTTCAATACCATTAATACCGTATACCTCACATTTTTCTTTTTTGTGGGACAGCTTATCCGTCCCGATTTTCGGGAAAGGTTTAACACAGAGGAATCTCCGGATTACCTGATATGATGAAGGATACAAAACTGAAGCTGCTATATCTGCACAATGGCAGAATTGATTCAGGGGAGGCAAACCTGGTTCAGGTGGTATCCATGTGCAATGCTTTCAGCCAGATGGGTTACCAAATAACCCTGATGCTGAATACCAGCAATTCCAGAAATGATATGGCTGCGGAGCGATTACACGCCCGGTTTGCGATAG
>CAZJZF010000242.1:0-4012 GCA_964550385.1 uncultured Lentimicrobiaceae bacterium
GAACAGGACTCGAACCTGCACATCCTTGCGAATACTAGTCCCTGAAACTAGCGCGTCTACCAATTCCGCCATCTGGGCAATGTATTAAGTGATAAGGTACATGTGATGTGCCCAGGACAAGAATCGAACTTGCACTCCCTTACGAGAACATGGCCCTCAACCATGCGCGTCTACCATTTCCGCCACCTGGGCCTGGTACCAATCACTTAATTGTATTTTTACAGAACGGGAGCGCAAAGGTAGTATTATTTTTTGATCTGCAATATCCCTCATAAAAAAACCCAGTATTTGACCATCAATTTCTATTGCGAGAACCAATTCGGTCAAAACAGTGTTATATTCGTAGTTTAATTCAGTCAAACCCTAACCATTTTCGCTATGTTGTTCAATGAAAAGCATTTACGACAGATCGGTGTAAAGGGTATTATGCCTGAGGAGATTGAAAGGCAACTTCATCGCTTCAGTACAGGGATGGTGTATGCCAACCTCGACCGCCCGGCAACAGCCGGGGATGGAATTCTGAATCCTGATGCTGACGGGCATGTGCGGTTTCAGCAAATCTTCGAGCAGGGTGTGTTGTCAAAAAAGGTACTGAAGTTCGTGCCGGCATCCGGTGCTGCTACCCGAATGTTCAAAGACCTGTACGATTTGGCAGACCACCCTTCCCCCGAAAGTCTCTCTTTCGACAAATTATCTGATCCGGTTCGGAAATTTGCTGTCAACCTCACCCTGTTTCCATTCTTTAAAGAGCTGATGGAACTTGTGGCACTCCGTTTTCCGGATGCTACTGCACCGCGCACTGCATCCGATATACAGCGGATTGTCCAGACCCTTTTATTCCCCGAGGGACTGAATTATGGCGCCCTTCCAAAGGCCATGCTTACCTTTCATAACTATGGCTTTCATACCCGCTATGCCTTTGAAGAGCATCTGGCAGAGGCAGCCTGGATTTCCGAAAACGTGCGAGGTCCACTGCAAATCCATTTTACCGCTTCCCCTCACCATCTCGTACCCTTTGAAAAACTCGTTATAAAAAAATTGCCTATATACAGAAGCAAGTACAAGAAGGAATACCGTATCAGCTATTCAATACAGGCTGCACAGACTGATACCATTGCTGCTGATGAGCACAACCAGCCTTTTGTTGATGCCGAAGGCAATCTGCTGTTCAGACCGGGAGGCCATGGTGCACTTATTCATAACCTCAATGCCATGGATGCCGACCTGATATTCATTAAAAACATTGATAATGTTGCTATTGAGCCAATCGAAAAAAGCAATCTGACCTGGCGAAAGGTTCTTGGCGGTGTATTGCTCGATGTCCAGGAGAAAGTCCATCAGTATCTTCATTTGCTTACTGTTGGATCTGTCGATCAGTTTAAAATACGGGAAATCACTAGTTTCATCAAGGAAATCTTTTCCGTCCATTTTAATCCCGATTCAGAGGATATCAATAGTTTGCTGATAAAATTCTTAAACCGCCCCATAAGAGTATGTGGTATGGTGAAAAATACAGGAGAACCGGGTGGTGGCCCATTCTGGGTGCGCAATGACGACCGGGTATCCCTGCAAATTATCGAATCGGCCCAGATTGATATGGAGAATCCGGCACAAAAAAAGATTGCCATGGCCGCTACCCACTTCAATCCCGTAGATCTGGTTTGTGGCGTTCGGGATTACCGTGGCAATAAGTTTGACCTCACCCGCTTTGTCGATCCGGATACCTCCTTTATTTCCATGAAATCGCACCAGGGCAGGGTCCTCAAAGCCTTAGAGCTGCCCGGACTATGGAATGGTGCTATGGCCGACTGGCTTACCCTATTCGTTGAGGTACCGCTCATCACCTTCAACCCCGTGAAAACTGTCAACGACCTCCTCCGACCAGAACATCAACCCCAGTATGTCCGGTAAAATTTATTTGTACGATATCGTTTTAAATGTATTTTTGTGTCGGAATGTATTGTGCGTGGGGTCAAAGCATGCTTTGACCCTACCAAACGTTATAATCCAAATAATTTCTAATTTCTAATTTCTAATTAATATCCTGCTTTATGAAAAAACTGATTTTTATGTTTCTCGCGCTGGGTACGGTAGCTGTTTTCGCCCATTGCGACAAGGATGATGATGATGATACTCCTGCAAATCCCCTGGGGAGATATCATCTGTTGTATAAGAAGATGTGGTACAACCAAAGTCAGTCGCGGGGAGACCATTACTTTACCCCAACTGATTCAACCTCAGGCACCTTTACCGTTGATCACCCCTTTATGCCCGATTATTCCGGCACCTATCAGTGGTACCCATCAGGCGATAGTATGATGGTAGATATTAGTGGCACCATCTTGTCGTACCATTTTAAAAAGATCGAGGATCATTTTATGAGCTATGCTCCTTCGAACGAACCAGAAAACACCTACACTTTTCAGGACACCAAGCCCTAATTGCGGGGTTTAGTGGCCTCCTGATTCCTGCGTTCCATTTCGATTGTCAGGATCTCTTTCAGCTGTTCCACTTCAATTTTCTTCGCCAGTATCTTCTTGTCTTTATCCAACAGGAAGATTACTGGCGTTGCCATAATATCATAAAGGGTATCGTACCGGTTGATGGAGTAACCTCCGTTTACGTTGATCCAGTCGAGTTGTTTCTCCTGAATAGCTTTCTTCCATTTTTCCAGATCGGTTTTGGTACAGACGGCAAATACTTGTACCCCTTCCATTTTCACTTCGTGGTAGAAGTCGCGTAATACGGGCAGTACTTTATTGCAATGGCCGCATTCATAATCCCAGAACACAAGTACAGTAAAATTGGCCTGTACCCTGTGCAGTGAAGTTACCACCTTATTGGTATCCCACATCTGCAATTCCGGCGCAATCGCCCCCAGCAGTGTTCTTTCAAGCACCCTCACCCGTTCCTCCATTTTCTTTAATACCGCCTCACTGGCCCACCAGGTTTTTCCTTTCAGATAGTACTCCCTGGCAAAGTGAACAAATGCCTTCTCCATTCCCATGATGTTCGACCTTTCTGTCATGTTGCCCAGGTACCATACCACAAATTTGAAAAGCTCAGGGGCTGAAACCGTTTGAGCTACGATTTTTTCCCCCTCTGCAATCACGCTGTCAGGATGTTGCACCACCAGCACCGTGAGATAGGTCTTTAGCTTTTCATGGAAGATCGGGGTTCTTACGATCCTTTCATCCGAAAAATCTATCTTGTCCCAATAGTGTGTTTTTGTGTAATAATAAGCATTAAGACTATCCTGCCGTGTTGCGTTCTCCAGATTCTGGGCCTCAGGTTCCCATTGCAGATTCAGTAAAACTGCCAGCATCGAACCTTTTTCTTTGTCTGCCAGTTCCCTCTGATAGGCTTTTACCTTGCTGTCAATTTCCCTGAACCTGGTCTCTTGCTCCCTGATAAGGGCATCATTTTTTTGGGCATCCTCCTCTTTCAGCTTTGCGATCTGATCTCTGAGAGCATCGGCTTCCCTGCGTGAATCCCTTACAAAATTTGAATACGCCTTAAAATCTTCATTTACCGGCGAATTGGTGATCACCAGATTGTCGAACGGAGCCACCGTATCGGTCTGCATCTTGAAATGCTGGTTTTTGTCCATCAGAAATTCGAAATATGGCTTCGATTTCGACTGATCTACCACAATGTACACCCCTTGCGGAAGGGTGGTTTTTCCTGCAAAGATGTATTTGCCGCTCTTGTCCTTGTAGGCCGTGTCGGCAATACTGTTCGAGTTTCCGTAATAATGTACCAGATAGAGAACGGTGTCAGGTATCCCTTTTACTTCAATTTCGATTTTACGCCCACCTGGCTGGCATTGGGCCAGGCTAAATTGCACAAGAACCGTCAGGATGATCAGAATCTTCTTCATACTTCACAATATTTAAATCTTTCTTTGATATAACGATTTCTGACTAAAAAACGTTGCATAGGTTTATTCATGATTACCAGGATGCAACAGATGATGTATCCGGTTGGCAGCCCTCAACGCCTTCTGCCCCCA
>CAZJZF010000242.1:4022-4568 GCA_964550385.1 uncultured Lentimicrobiaceae bacterium
TCTTCAAAATATAATTTGCAGGATGCTACGGCATTTTCACGCGCCGAAGTCAGGGGTTTCTGGAATAACAGGATGAAATCCTTGGTTTCCTGATAGATATCTGCCAGATCCTCTGCCAGGCTTCTCTGTACAGGTTCGGGTTCCTGGTTACAGGAATCGGCAATATCCCAATAAGTATCCTGTTCGCCGAAGATTTCCCGGTACCGGTTCAGGCAGTTTTCCCAGGTCTCTTCGGTTACAAAACGCTCATTCTGATCGGGATCTGCCGGGTTAATCTCTGGCAACAAACTGCCTTTCAGATACAATAGTGGAAGAATCCGCTGTAAATATGATGTAACATGGTCTTCGGGGTATGTTGAGGCTTCTTCTGAAATCCGGGTGTATTCATTGGCTATCGTAAGAAACTCCAATACTTTTGCCGATCGGGTGATATCTTCGGAAGGTTCCATTGGGTTTATCATTGATGTTACCTTTGTTTAAGCCAGAAATCCATTTTTACCATTGTGCTGTCATATTGCTTGTTCGTGATATAAAACGTAGTGTCTA
>CAZJZF010000243.1:0-2304 GCA_964550385.1 uncultured Lentimicrobiaceae bacterium
TTGTCAACTAGCCCACGAGCTAGAAAGGCAAAGGGTAAAAGGAAAAAGTAAAAAGGCTAAAGGCTAAAGGCTAAAGTAAAAAGTAGACAAAATCTGCGAAAATCAGCGTGATTCCATCTAACTAATATTCGATTTGTTTGCTATCTTGTTTTACCATAAGTACTTATGGTCTTGGAATCTGCGGGCCAAAAAACAATGTGAAGATGTGGAAATGTGCTGATGTGCTGATTTTATAAATCAAACGGGACTCCCTCAGTTTCTCCGTGCCTTCGGTGCCTTTGTGGTAAAGAAAACCATGACTATCAATCAGAGATTAAAAACAATATGGGTATTTTTGTGCGCTGAAACAATACCGGCCGATTTTGAAACCAAATGCCCTCCTGCAAAAAACCAGGCGCTTCATGCAGCTCGTCGGGGAATCGATCCGGGGAACAGAATACGATTTTACCCAAATCAGGCTTGGAAAAGCCATTCTGATTCTTTCGGTTCCGATGATTCTGGAGATGCTGATGGAATCGGTATTTGCCATTGCCGATATCTGGTTTGTGTCGTCGCTGGGCGATGAAGCCATTGCCACTGTGGGAGTTACCGAATCGCTGAATACCATTATTTATGCCATCGGTTTCGGATTAAGCACCGCCATTACAGCGCTGGTTTCGCGCCGGATCGGGGAGAAACAGCCGGAGAAAGCAGCCCGTTCTGCCGGACAGGCGATGAGCCTTGCGGTGATCATTTCAGCAGTAATTGCAGTACCCACCGCATTGTATGCCCGGGAGATTCTGCAGCTGATGGGTCTGTCGGCCCGGATGGCTGCCGAATACAGCAGCTACACCGCCATCATCCTGGGCAGCAACACCATTGTAATGCTCCTGTTCGTACACAATGCCATTTTCCGCAGTGCCGGCGATGCCGCCATCTCGATGAAAGTGCTGTGGCTTGCCAACCTGCTGAATATCATCCTCGATCCCTGCCTGATTTTCGGGCTGGGTCCCTTCCCGGAGCTGGGAATCAAAGGGGCCGCCATCGCTACCTCCACCGGCAGGGGTATTGCCGTGCTCTGGCAACTGATCCTGTTGTTCAGGGGGAATGGGCGGATTAAAATAAAAACGTCGTACCTGGTTCCCTCTTTCATGCGAATCCTCAAACTCCTCGATCTGGCCTGGAGCGCCGTGCTGCAAAACCTGATCGCCACGGCCAGCTGGGTGGCCCTCATGCGGATCATGTCGCAGTTTGGCAGCGAAGTGCTCGCCGGCTACACCATCGCTATCCGGGTACTCATCTTCTGCCTGCTACCATCCTGGGGCATCAGCAATGCCGCTTCCACCCTCACCGGACAAAATCTGGGAGCAGGTCGACCCGACAGAGCTGAAAGAGCGGTTTGGACCACCGGACTGGTTAATGTGATTCTGCTCGGGGTCATAAGCCTGTTTCTGATCCTTCTTCCAGAATACTTTATCCGATTCTTCACAGAACAGCCGGGTGTGATCCAACCCGGCGCAGAAGGGCTGCGGATTGTAGGGTATGGCATGGTCGCCTACGGCCTTGGCATGGTAATGCACCAGGCATTCAATGGAGCCGGAGATACCCGTACACCCTTAATTTTAAATCTGATAAGCTTCTGGATTATTGAAATTCCCCTCGCCTGGTTCATGGCGATCCATCTGAAAATGGAGGAACAGGGAGTATTTTATGCCATTCTGATCGCCGAATCGACGCTGACATTACTGGGCGTATGGATGTTCAGACGAGGGCGCTGGAAGCATAAGCTAATTTAGATCAGATATAAATTTCCCTTCAAAACGGAAAAAAGGAAGAAAACACCCTGAAAGAACCGGGGCAATTCCTATTTTTGTCCACTGTTAATTTTTTAACAACACGCTGAAATTATTATCTAAATCAATCTATTAAGGAGGAAAAATGACAGAAACAATCCAACTGATCAAAAATCTGGCAGACCGTTACGGCAGGAACCGTGATGCGCTGATGCCGATTTTGCAGGGTGTGGTAGAAGAGGAACGCTACCTCTCCGACATCGCCATGACCGAAATTGCCCGGGAACTTGACCTGGCTGCTGCAGAAGTTTATGGAACAGCAACTTTCTATTCATTTCTGGACACGGTACCCCGTGGAAAGTATGTAATAAGAGTCTGCAAAACCATTACCTGCGATATGCATGGGAAAAAGAGGGTTATTGAAAAGATCGAAGACCTTTTAATCGATATCGCCGACACCATTTTGGAGATCATGTTAGCTTCACCCTTGGCAAATGCTACCCGCATGCCTGGCCCCAGAATCTTAGAAAAT
>CAZJZF010000243.1:2314-4565 GCA_964550385.1 uncultured Lentimicrobiaceae bacterium
CACAGGATAAAAAATTCACCTTGCTTACCACAAATTGTCTTGGCTGGTGCCATAAAGGCCCGGTCATGTTGATCAACAACACCCCTTACGCTGATCTGAATGAAGAGAGGGTGACTGAGATTATTATGGAGTATATGCGTAAATAACACTGGAGGAAAGATCAAATGGAAAATCTGAAAAGAGTTGACCTAATTTTCGGGGCCTATACCAACGAAAAATATAAAGTCCTTGAGAAAGCAATGACCCAGAGCAACGATAAGATCATTGATGAGATGATTGCATCCGGGCTTAAAGGGCGTGGTGGTGCCGGATTCCTAACCGGTATGAAGTGGAAATTCACAGCCCAGGAAGCTGATCCTGTGAAATACGTAGTGTGTAACGCCGACGAAGGGGAACCCGGAACATTTAAGGATCGCGAAATCCTAACCACCGTACCCCGGAAAGTATTCAGCGGAATGGCCATTTGTGCCAAAGCCATCGGGGCAAAGAAAGGTTATATGTACCTCAGGGGTGAATACCGCTATCTGTTACCCGATCTGATGAAAGAACTTGATATTTATCATGAGCATGCCAAAAAGTTTGGACTTGACTTCACCATCGAAATAAGGATGGGAAGCGGAGCCTATATTTGCGGTGAAGAATCAGCGTTATTTGAGTCGATTGAAGGGAAGAGGGGCGAACCCAGGAACAAACCACCCTACCCTACTGTTTCAGGGCTCTTCAACAAACCTACCGTTATCAATAACGTAGAAACCTTTGTGAATGCCGTAATGATCATGAAATACGGCGCTTATGAATTTAAAAAACTGGGGACCAGTGACTCCAGGGGTTCAAAGATGTTCAGTGTATCGGGCGACACGCCGAAAGCCGGCATCCATGAGCTGGAACTGGGTATGTCATTGGCCGATTTTGTGAACGAGTTCGGTGATGGTGACACCAAAGCCGTACAGGTTGGTGGTGCCTCTGGCTTCTGCGTACCCCGCAAACGCTTCAACGATACCATCATCGGTTTTGAGGGTGTTCCCACAGGTGGCTCTATGATGTTGTTCAACAGCTCCCGCTCTATGTACAACGTACTGCATAACTACCTCGATTTCTTCGAGGAAGAATCCTGCGGACAATGTACACCCTGCCGTATTGGCTGTCAGCAGCTACTTAAAGGTATTGTAGCAGTTAAGAAAGGTGAAAAACCCTCCAGTTATCTGAACCAGTTGCTGAAACTCTCTGATACGATGAAAATTACAGCTAAATGCGGTTTGGGTCAATCGGTGGCAAACTCCTTTGCCTCCATTGTAGACAATTTCAAAGAAGAGATGATCTACTAATCCGCTTCTATTCACAAACTTTTAAATAGAGAAAAAAATGTCAGATACAATTAAAATACATATTGATGGCATCCCCGTTGAGGTTATTAAAGGAACCTCCATTCTTGATGCCGCCAAAACGGTAAATGTGAAAATACCGACCTTATGTCATCACGAAGACCTTTGCGTAGCCGGTAATTGCCGCGTATGCGTGGTTGAAGTGGAGGGCAGAAAGAACCTGGTAGCCTCCTGTGCCGCTCCGGCAGAGGAAGGTATGATGATCAAAACCACCACCGCAAAGGTACGCCGTGCCCGCACCGACCTGATTTCACTGCTGGTTTCCGAACACAACACCCAGTGCACCACCTGTTACCGCAGTACCAACTGCGAACTGCAGGCACTTGCATCTGAGTACAACGTAGATTCGGAAAGATACCTCAGTGTACTAAAACCCAACCTTCAGATTGACAAGTCATCCTATTCCATTGAAAAGGACGACAGCAAGTGCGTACGTTGCCAGCGTTGCGTAAGGACCTGTGCCGAGCTTCAGCAGGTGAACGCCATCGATGTAGCCCATAAGGGTCGCGACATGAAGATTTCCACATTCATGGATCTTCCGATGAACGACGTGGTTTGCGTAAACTGCGGACAATGCGTTACCCACTGCCCCACCGGTGCCCTTACCGAAAGAAGGTATTACCACGAAATATGGGAAGCCATCGGCGATCCCGACAAGCATGTAGTGATCAATACCGCTCCTTCGGTTCGTGTTGCCCTTGGTGAAATGCTGGGATATCCGGTTGGTACCAGAGTTACCGGGAAAATGGTTAACTCTCTGAAAAAAATCGGTTTCGATTCTGTGCTTGATACCGACTTCACCGCCGACCTTACCATTATGGAAGAGGGACACGAATTCCTGCAAAGGGTAACCAAAGCGCTGAAACATG
>CAZJZF010000244.1:0-4551 GCA_964550385.1 uncultured Lentimicrobiaceae bacterium
ATTTGGCATGACCCCATTTCTGCCGTCAGTGATGGCTCACCTGAGCATTGTCATTCAGATGGAAGTGGTTCCCTGCCGGCCATGCAGCAAATTGGGTTACCCCCGTTGCCCCAAAGGACATTTTGATTGTATGCGCAAAATCCTCCCTTCAGAGGTGGCTCTTGCTGCCAAAGTATTGCTCGACGCTCCTGCTTAAAGAAATGGATTGTTCCTTCGCTCAAATCCAACCGTAGTCTGTTGCCCGTGCCCCGGATACAGCACAAAATCATCGGCATGGGGCAGAATTACTCGCCGAACTGAAGACAATAACAACTCCAGGTTTCCTGTCGGGAGATCTGTTCGGCCGATGCTTCCATGAAAAACCAGGTCACCGGTGATAATCCACTTCCCGGCTTCATACACCAGGCAGATACTTCCGTTGGCATGCCCCGGAGAGTATGCCACCTTAATAATTTGATCACCCAGCAGGATGTCATCCCCCTCCTCCAGAAACTCCTCAGGCATCACGGGATTATCCAATTCAAACCCATAACTGTTGGCAAAATGGGTCATCGAATGATAGAAGGGAATACCAGCTTTGTGGATCATTGGAATGACGTTGTGCTCTCTGGCAAGAAAACCATTCCCCAAAACATGATCAACATGGCTGTGGGTATTTACAACATATTTAATATTCAGACTATTGCCTTTCAAGAAATGCTCAAGTTCTTCCTGCTCACGGGCAGTATAACATGCGGGATCCACCACCAGTGCATCGCCATTTGGGTGGTAAACCACATAGGTATTCACCTGAAAAGCATTGAACACAAAACGCTTAATCTGAAGGCTCATCGGGTTGGGGAATTTGGGCACAATTTACCAAATTCCCCATTCACTCCAAACAATTCTGTTAATAACGATAATGTTCTGGTTTATAGGGGCCTTCAGTTGGAATTCCGAGGTAAGCAGCCTGTTCATCAGTAAGCTTTGTGAGCCTTACTCCGAGTTGTTCCAGATGCAAACGGGCAACCTCTTCATCCAAGTGTTTGGGCAACCTGTATACTCCTACCTCATACCTGTCCCTTTTAGCCCAAAGATCGAGCTGCGCAAGCACCTGGTTGGTAAACGAATTACTCATAACGAAGGAGGGATGCCCTGTTGCGCAACCAAGGTTAACAAGTCTTCCTTCTGCCAGCAGATAGATGGCATGGCCGTCGGGATAGACGTATTTATCCACCTGAGGTTTTATGTTGACTTTCTGTATTCCGGGCCAGCTTTCCAAACGGCTGACCTGAATTTCATTGTCGAAGTGACCTATGTTGCAAACAATGGATTCGCCTTTCATGGCTGCCATATGCTCGGCGGTGATAACATCTTTATTCCCTGTGGTGGTCACAAAGATATTTCCTTCGGGAAGTGCATCTTCAATGGTTGTCACTTCAAAACCCTCCATGGCAGCCTGCAATGCACAGATGGGGTCGATTTCCGTTACCACAACCCGTGCACCATACGACTTCATGGAACGGGCACACCCTTTCCCTACATCTCCGTATCCGAGAACTACAACCACCTTGCCGGCGATCATCACATCCGTAGCCCTTTTTATCCCATCCGCCAGCGATTCGCGGCAACCGTAGAGATTGTCGAACTTCGACTTGGTAACTGAATCATTTACATTGATGGCGGGAACCAACAACTCCCCTTTCTCAAACATCTGGTAGAGCCTGTGAACCCCTGTGGTAGTCTCTTCCGACACTCCGCGCCATTCTTTTGCAGTACGGGTCCACTGGGTCGAATCTTCAACATAAGCCTCCTGAAGCTGCTTCAGAAGGGCAACCTCATCGGCCGATTCAGGAGTTCGCCTGAGAATAGAAGGATCTTTCTCGGCCTGCACCCCCAGATGGATCATCAGGGTTGCATCACCTCCGTCATCAACAATGAGTTGCGGTCCCAGCCCCCCCGGATGGTTCAGTGCCATCCGGGTGCACCACCAGTATTCTTCAAGGGTTTCTCCTTTCCAGGCAAAAACCGGCACTCCGGTATCCCGTACAACTGCGGCAGCAGCGTGATCCTGAGTAGAAAAAATGTTGCAGCTTGCCCACCGCACGCTGGCACCCAGATCAACGAGTGTTTCAATCAGCACAGCAGTTTGTACAGTCATGTGAAGCGATCCGGTGATGCGCACACCCTGAAACGGTTTGCTGTCGCTATGCCTGCGGCGAATGGACATCAATCCGGGCATCTCTTTCTCGGCAATTTCAATCTCCTTGCGGCCCCAGTCGGCCAGCGCTATGTCTGCAATTCGGTAATCAGTCATTTCCAATGTTCTAAATGTATTCATATCTGTTATTTAATAATGATGATTTGTTGTTAGTTAAGTGGTTTTGTGGATTTCCATATCATTTCACGCGGAGAGAGCCGGTAGTAATCCCGCTCTTCGTGCGTGAATGAAGCCAGATAATCTTCCTGGTCAACGTCAAATCCTGCTTCGTGCAGTCTGTCAGGATAATCTGTGCCATGATAGCGCAAATGATCATATTGCCCGAAATACTTTTCCCTCTCAGCCGGGGAGGTAATGGAAGAATCCTCCAGGGTGTAATCCCGGTTCCAGTCGACCGGTACCTGAAGGATTGCCCATCCTCCGGGCCTCAGCACCCGCAAAATTTCCTGCATCGCAATCCTGTCGTCGCTGACGTGTTCAAGCACATGATTGCAAATTACCACATCGAACGTATCATTTGGCAATGGCATCTGCATGATATCCATTTTTACGTCGGCCAGAGGCGAAACAAGGTCTGCTGTTGTATAATCTAGATTTTTTAAAGCCCTGAATCTGCGTATAAAAGGTTGTTCCGGTGCAACATGCAACACTTTCAGAGGTGCTGAGAAAAAATTAGTCCGGTTATGTAAATAGAGCCAGAGCAAACGGTGCCGCTCGAGGGAAAGGCATGATGGACAGAGTCTGTTTGCTGCTCCGGTATTGCCATACGGAAGGAACCGCTTAAACTTACCCTGACAAACCGGACATTGGTACCTGTTTCCCTTATAAAAAACCACCATCAGGGCAGAAAAAATTCCACTCAGCCTGATGAGCCAGGGACGGGGCACTTTGCGAACAATAAAAGCAATGAATCTTCTCATTCTGACACTTCCTCGTTGGGCTTTTCATCCTTAACAACAAATGAGGACAGATTCTGGTTTGCCTCATCCGCCTTTTTTCTTCCGGCAGTATATACGATAACAATACCTGCAATAATAAAGGGAATGCTGAGGAGTTGACCCATATTCAGCATCATCGATTGCTCAAAAGCTACCTGGGGCTCTTTCACAAATTCAATGAGGAATCTGACTGAAAAAAGCATTACCAGGAACCAGCCAAAGAGCTGTCCTTTGCGTCCGGCTGCTCCTCTTTTATACATGGCCCAAAGCAACAAGGTTATCAGCACATAGGCAAAAGCTTCATAAAGCTGGGTGGGATGATGCGGTTCGAAACGATGTCCGAATTCCACGGAATTGTGAAAATAGAATCCCCAGGGCAAAGAAGTGGCCTTGCCGTAAATTTCGGAATTGGCAAGGTTGCCCAATCGCACAAAAGCACCTGCCAATGGAATAGCTATGGCAAGCCGATCGAGTAAACCGACAAAAGAATACCGATATCTCCGGATAAAAAGCCAAAGAGCCAGCAGGATACCGATGGCAGCACCATGCGATGCAAGCCCACCTTCCCATATCTTCAGAATCCTGAGGGGTTCTTTCAGATAGATTTCCGGCTCATAAAACAAACAATGCCCCAGTCTTGCACCGATAATGGTACCAATACCAATATATAAGGTAAGATCGTCGAGGGTTTTGATTGTCAGCCCTTCTTTTCGGAAGATGCGCTTCATAATCAGGTAAGCAGCAACAAATGCCAGGGCGAACAATATCCCATACCAACGCATGGGGATAGAGGAATTGGGAAAAACCTCCGGATTGAAATACCAATGGATGTATAAGATTCTCATGTGGTTACAATATAGGGCTGCAAAGGTAAGGAATAAAAGATTAGCAGAGGTTCATCATTGTACCTCAATAACTCATCTAACCAAGAGTCCGAGGGTATTCAATCCTTTTTCGGCTGCTCTTTGCTCTGCCCCTTTAATGGAGAAATCTACAGCTTCAGCCAGCACTTCGCCATTCAGCAGCAGCTGAATCCGATGCTGCCGCTGATGGTTTCTTAAATTGATTTCACCAACAAGCCTGAATTCCAATTCGATCTTTTCCTGCTGGCAATACTCTATCATGCGGCTTTTAAAATTCACCTCGGTTTCTACAATTTCTTCAATATTCAAATGCATATCAAAAAGAAACCTTACGATAATTTGCTGTGTAAAATTAAACCCTTTATCAAGGAAAACAGCACCAATCAGAGCCTCCATTGCATCGCCCATGATTGTGCCGGAAGCACTGCGGTTGATATCAGGACTTGTTTCAATTTGCTTGTCGAGACCAAGTTTCTGTGCCAGTTTATTGAGCGATGCCCTGCTCACGATCTTAGACCGGGTTTCCGTTAAAAACCCCTCCTCCCTGAAC
>CAZJZF010000245.1:0-4550 GCA_964550385.1 uncultured Lentimicrobiaceae bacterium
CGGGGGCCGCGCTCATCGCGAAGCCCGCGGCGGCCGGGGCCGGGGCCATCGCCACCGGCGGTGCCGCGACGGGTACAGCCACTGCGGCAACCGGGGCCGCGCTCGCGACGGCTGCCGGCGCAGGTGCCGGCGCCTCCGCGACCGGGTCAGCCGGCATCGCGCCGTCGAGGTAGCCCACCAGCATGTCGAGCGAGACGAAGTCTTCCATCAATTGCCGGAACGTGACCTTGGTGCCGAAGCTCTTCTGCAGCTGCAGCGCGATCTGCGTCAGCGACAGCGAGTCGAGGCCGAGCTCGACGAAACTCGCGCCCGCGGGTGCGTCGCCCACTTCGATGCCGGAGACGTCTTCGATGACGTCCTTCAGCTTCGCCATCAGTTTTTTCCGTGTAAAGAAAATGCGACTCTTTACGGTGCCAATGCTGATATTCAGCTTGTCGGCAATCTCTTTGTATTTGAAACCTTTCAGGTGCATCGTAAACGGAATTTTGTATTCATCCTCCAGAGAAGCAATGGCCGCTTCAATGTCCTTGGTGTTGCACACAGAAACCGGATCGGCAAAACCGCTCTCGCGTGAAATATTCATGTAGTACAAATCCTTCGTGCCGTCGATGATGGTGTTGGCCTTTACATTCCGACGGTACTTATTGATGAATGTGTTCTTCATGATGGTGAACATCCAGGCCTTCAGATTGTCCTCCTTCACAAACTTTTCGCGATGCAGAAGCGCCTTCAGATACGTGTCCTGTACCAGATCGTTCGCATCTTCCTGATTGGCGGTGAGGCTGTAAGCAAAGTATTCAAGGTTCTTCTTTAAACCTGTAACCTGATAGTTAAACTCAATCGCTGTCATCGTGGTTGTGTTTGTTAATTTTGTTGAACAAATGTACGGCATTAATAAACACAAATGCAAATCTTGTTGAACCTTTTTTTAAACAATTTATATCTATTCTAAATAATGCATTTATTATAACATTGATATAAAGCTATTTATATTAAATGGGGCCTTCTATTCTAAATTTCATTCCCGATTGATTTGTTTAAGAGAACAAGCGTCAAGGATTAAATACATTAAACACTTATATCAACTCTATATATCTCTATCTATGCATGATAAATGCCATGGCATTAAGAGGCACCCTGGCTGCCATCTTATTGAAAAGAAATCTAATAATTTGTGTACAAGGGTTTTACCGGAGCAGATCGATGAGTTCCTGCTTGAACTCCTGTGGACTGCCAATCGGCCGGATATTGGGCGACAGGGCGTAGCGGTGGCCGTTGAGCTGCATACCGGAGATACAGACCGGTGTATCGGGGAAGATACTGATAAGCCCTTTCAGGTATAATTCCAACTCTGAAGCAGAAATGGGAGAGGTAAAAGAGGTAAGGAGAAAATCGGGTTGATGGATGGATGCTGCTTTGCGAACATCGTCCAAAGGGGTTGACTGCCCCAGGTACACAACCCTGTGCCCTACTTTCTTTATTAAGTAATGGTATAGGAGCAGTCCCAGTTCGTGGTATTCCCCTTCGTGCAGGAACAGAAAAAAAAGCTTTGCCCTGGGGGGGTGTTTGAGCTCCAGATTTTCAATGGCTGCAATGATTTTCTGCCTGATCAGGTTCGAAACAAAATGTTCATGGGCAGGACTGATGGCTCCCGTTTGCCAGAGAATGCCGGTTTTCTGAAAAAATGGGTAAACAATCTTCATCAGGGTTTCCTCAAATCCCACCTCAATCACAGCATTGCCCAACGTTTTTTCAAAGCGTGTTTCGTTAAAGTCCACCATGGCCATCACAAGACTCTCAATCTGATGCTCATAGGCATTATGGTTCGACATCAGGTTCAACACCCTGTCGTTCAGCTCCTCGGTTGTCATGGCTGCCAAACCTGAAATCTTCAATCCATGCTTGTTCAATATCGAAAGGTTCAGCAGCCGTTTCAGGTCGCAGTTTGAGTAAGACCGGATATTCGATTCCGTTCTGGCAGGCTTAATAATCCCATAACGCTTTTCCCAAATGCGTATGGTGTGGGCTTTTATGCCTGTTAATCTTTCAAGATCTTTAATAGAATACTGACTCATGTGGGAGATATCCGAAGTTGCTGTACGGGATAAACAACCCTGTTAACCCTTTGTTTAATACCGGTTAAAAAAAAGTAAACATGCAAAGACCTGCCTATTTCATCTGCCGGCATCTCCGGAGGCATACATGCGCCATTTCTGCACGGCATTGCCAAAATCTTCAGGGGGTTCAGCCCTGAAATGCACCCGATCGCCGGAGTGAGGATGGACAAACCCCAGGGTAGTGGCATGGAGAGCCTGCCTGGGCAGTGTATCGAAACACCCCATCACAAACTGCTTGTAACGGGCAAAAGTAGTCCCTTTCAGAATTCGGTTTCCACCGTAAGTCTCATCATTGAAGAGCGGATGACCGATGTAGCGGAAATGGGCTCTGATCTGATGGGTGCGGCCGGTTTCCAGCTTACACTCCACCAGGCTTACATAGCCAAAATCTTCGAGCACACGGTAATGGGTAATGGCATGGCGGCCATAGGAGCCATCGGGGTACACTTCCATCACCCTGCGATCGCGCTGCCCCCTTCCAATATGACCGGTAATGGTTCCTTCGGAGGGGGACGGACTGCCCCATACCAGCGCCTGGTACAACCGGTCGATGGTGTGGCCGGCGAACTGTGCCGCCAGCCGGTTTTGTGAAAGCTCATCTTTTGCAATAAGCAGTAATCCACTGGTATTCTTGTCAATACGATGTACAAGCCAGGGAATACTCTCCTCTGCCGGCTTGCCGGTTGCCTGCATCAGGTGCCAGGTGGCTGCGTTCAGCAATGTGCCGGTGTAATTGGCATATCCCGGGTGCACCACCAGCCCGGCAGGCTTGTTCACCACCATCAGGTAAGCATCTTCGTACACAATATCCAGCGGTATGTTTTCCGGGATGATCTCCAGTTCACGCGGCGGGGTGGGCAGTACAATAGTAATGAGATCCAGTGGCTTCACCCGGTAGTTGGGCTTTACCAAAGAACCGTTTACCAGGATGTTGCCGGCATGTGCTGCCTGCTGAATCCGGGTGCGGGTAGCCCCCTCAATCCGTGTCATCAGAAATTTGTCGATGCGCAGAAGCCCCTGCCCTTTGTCGGCCTCAATCCTGTAATGCTCAAAAAGCTCCTGATCTTCTCCCCCATCGGGATCCATTCCCGGAAACAGTTCCGGATCTTCAGTATCCGCCATGACTGCCCTTTGAAATAATCACCTTATGAACGCTGAGGGGTTCCTGTGTCATCGAATTGAACACCCTGACCATATAGAGACCATCGTTAAGTTCTCCGATGGCGATGGTTCCTTCGGTTTCCTCCTGCCATACCTTCTGCCCCTGCAGGTTGAAAAATTCAAGCCGGTAAACTCTTCCGGGAACATCCCCCTGGATCGTAAGGGTGTTCACCACAGGGTTGGGAAACAGGCGCACCTGCTCCTTCGGTTCCGGCTCGCGAATTGTGATGTAGGCTTCATTGGTATCCCCCAGCACCGGCCTGATCATCAGGGCACCATCGAACATTGATGCATTCCATCCGATGCCGATATTGTACCTCAGGTATTCTTTCGCATTTCGGTTCAGGTCATAACCCAGGTTCAGCATCGTACCCGACTTCTGCTGCCAGCCTACCCAAAAGGATCCACTTACTGCCAGAGGCCTGGTAAGCTGATAGGTATGCATCCTGTTGATCCCCGGTTCGAATACAGGGAATAAATCCTCTTCGGTGTACAGGGTATCTCCGGGATTGTTGCCATCATTTTCCCAAACCGTGAGGGTGAACCGTTCTTCGTTGGCCTGATCCTTCACCTGGTTAAAACAAATCTGCACTGCCCGCAAGGTATCGGGCACATTCAGGTTGAATTTCAGCGCCGCCTGCAGAAGGGCATTGGGGTTGGAGCTGCTTACGCCATACCCGGCCTCCGCCGAACCATCATCATACGCAAAGTAGTTATAAAACTTCTGGTAAAAACTCACCGTATCATTGGTTCTGATGGCCTCTGATGTGCTGAAGGGGGATATGGCTGCCGTGATCTCGAAATCAGCATACGGCTGCGAAGGGGCGGAAAAGGTGAAGCCTGTCAGAGGTACGTTGGGGTTGGGCTTCACAAAAGTGTCCAGCGGCATTACCAGATTCCCGAAACTGTAAGGGGATGGGGTATAGGAGGTTCCTCCGGTAAGACTCTTCACAGTAAACGACTGCAGCACCGGGTTGGTGGTGTTGTAAAAATAGGCGGTATACGGAATTTTGATCGTATCGGGCATGGCCATCATCTCGCCGGCGGCATTTGCCAGGTACTGATTCCATGGCATGGCATGGTACTTTGCCAGCAGGGACGATGGGTAAGCCCTGAATGCCAGGTCGTTGTGTATGAGTGTATCGGCGACAGAGCGTCCTGAATTCAGCACTATGTAATCCAGATGCCACATATCCACGTTGCCGCCCCAGTCGGGCAGCGAGGCATCGGTGATGCTGGCGAAGTTGCGGAACCTGAAGCGGAACGATGAGG
>CAZJZF010000246.1:0-4520 GCA_964550385.1 uncultured Lentimicrobiaceae bacterium
GAAGACTTTTTCTCCTCTGATCCAGGTGGCTTTCACTTTGGTAGCCGGCAGTTTATGGGCCGGAACAGAGAGAATATCCTGATCGAGGATCACAAAATCGGCAGCTTTGCCTACGGCAAGGCTTCCTTTTTCATTTTCTTCGAAACAGGCTTTTGCTGCCCACAGGGTCATGGCCAGCAGGGCCTGGCGACGTGAAAGGGCATTCTCAGGCTGCCATCCTCCCGAAGGCTTGCCCTGAAGATCCTGGCGTGTGATGGCTGCATAAAAGCCCAGCAGCGGGTTGATCTGTTCCACCGGAAAATCGCTGCCATTGCACAGCCAGCCATTGGTTTGCAACAGATCTTTGTATGCATAGGCATGTTTCACACGTTCAGGTCCGAGCCTTTCTGCTGCCCAACCCATATCGGATGTGCAATGGGTAGTGTTCACCGAAGGGATAATGCTGAAATCTTTGAATTTTTCCAAATCCGCAGGATGAATCACCTGAGCATGTTCAATTCGCCAGCGGTGATCGTTTTGCCCCTGAAGCACTTTTGCAAAGGTATTCAGCACCAGCCTGTTGGCTGAATCTCCAATGGCATGAACATTCACCTGATAGCCAAAACCCAGGGCTTCGGCACATTGCCGGGAGAAGGTATCAGGATCCAGGGTAAGAAGTCCGAAATAGCCGGGTTTGTCGGCATAGGGTTCGAGCAAAAGAGCTCCTCGTGATCCCAGGGCACCATCGGCATAGAATTTCACTGAACGTACATGCAGCCTTTCAGTTCTGTGAATCCCCTTAGAGATGTATCCGGCAAGGTTTTCGTCCGACCAGTCGAGCATCGGATAAACCTGCATCTTCAGCTTTCCTTCCTTTTCCAGCCTTTCGAGCAGTTTTATCTCGCCGAATTTCAGCCCCGCATCTGCTACGGTGGTCAAGCCCACAGTAAAACAGTTTTTCTGTCCCTGCAAAATTCCCTGAATAAGCTCCTCCTCCCCTGCCGATCCTTCGGTCATCTCTTTCAGAAACAGGTCTTTGAGAATATCCGCGGCTTTATCGATCAGGATTCCAGTAGTTTTGCCATTGCGCACCTGCACTTCGCCACCGGGAATGGTGGTTTTAGCATGCAGTCCTGCGGCTTTCAAAGCCATGTCGTTCACCAACACTGCATGACCATCGATACGGATCAGGATTACAGGACGGTTGGGAAATCGCCTGTTGAGTTCCGTGTTATCCGGAAATTCTTTTACCGGCCACAGGTTCTGGTCCCAGCCCCGTCCTGCCAGCCAACCCTTGGGGCGCGTTTTTGCAAACTCTTCCATCTTTTGCAAAACCTCCTCAAAGGATTCAGCACCAGAGAGGTCGGCACGTGTGGCAAGGCCTGCTCCGTAATGGTAGAAATGGCAGTGCGGGTCGTAGAATCCGGGATAAATGAACTGCCCTTCGGCATTCAGCACTTCAGCCGGATTATATTTTCCGGAAAGTTCGTCGTAGTTTCCCATTGCAAGGATCTTTCCATCCCGTATTACCATACAATTGGCTGTACTAAAACCTTCATCCACCGTATAGATGGTGGCATTGTGTACCATCAGGTCGGCAGTTTCTCGTGATGGGCTGCACCCCCCAAGTATACCCGAAATCACCATCAGCATAAAAATTAGTTTGCGCATATCTTTCTTGTTCTAAACTGCAAAACTACCATAAATCCTCCCATTCCTGAAAAAATTGGTCTAAAAGTGTACCTTTGGCGGGCATTTCCGGAACCATGAAAGACCTCACACAGGGAAACGAACTTCGTCTCATCACCTCTTTTGCCCTCCCGATGCTGCTGGGGAACCTGTTTCAGCAGGTATACAGCTTCACCGACAGCGCCATCGTAGGGAAATTTGTGGGCAACGAAGCACTGGCAGCAGTAGGGGCAAGTTTTCCGCTGATTTTTGTGCTTATCGCACTGGCAGTCGGGGTGGCCAATGGCATCAACATCATTATTTCGCAATACTATGGTGCAAAGGACTTTGCAAAGGTGAAGGCTTCCATTGACACCATGTACCTATTTTGCCTGGTTGCCGGCGTAGCACTCACTTTGATAGGATTTGCCATCAGTGAGCCCGTTTTCAGGCTGATCAACACCCCGCCGGAGGTGATGCCTCAGGCGATTACTTATTTCAGGATTTACGCAGCAGGTTTTGTGCTGATGTTCGGGTATTATGCCACGGCCGGAATCCTTCGGGGATTGGGCGACAGCCGAACTCCCTTGTACTTTCTGATCTTCTCTACCATCATCAACATCGGGCTCGACCTGTTGTTTATCCTCGTATTTGGCTGGGGTATCAATGGGGCAGCCATTGCCACTGTAATTTCGCAGGGGGTAGCATTCTTGATGGGGGCATGGTATCTCCGAAAAAAAGGGTCTATCATTAACCTCCATTACCGGAACTTTGTTTTCGATCGGCAGATTTTCCGCCAGGCCATACGGGTGGGTCTTCCTTCGGGCATGCAACAAACCTTTGTGGCCATGGGTGGCATCCTGTTATTCTGGATTGTAAACGACTTCGGGACCGCAACCATGGCAGGTTACAGTGCGGCCATGCGTATCGATTCACTTGCTTCTTTGCCAGCCATGCAACTCGCAGCAGCCCTTTCCACCTTCGTAGGGCAGAACGTCGGAGCCAATCGCTTCGACAGGGTTCGCAGAGGTTTTATTCACACCTGGTGGATGTCGGCAGGTTTTTCGGTTGCAGTAACCCTTGCGGTGGTTTTATTCCGCACCACCCTGATGTCGCTGTTTACCAATGATCCGGTGGTAATTGAAAGCGGCAACCGCTATCTGGTGATCGTTTGTGCCTTCTACATTGTCTTCAGCAGTATGTTCATCACCAACGGGGTGCTTCGGGGTGCTGGTGCCACCATTATTCCCATGTTCATCACCCTGGTTTCGATCTGGGTGCTCAGGATTCCAGTAAGCTACGTCATGTCGCGCGACTGGACAGGCTTGGAAGAACTCGGCATCTGGTGGGGCATTCCGGTAGCCTGGGCCTTCGGAGCCATTGCTTCCTATGTTTACTACCGCTCAGACAAATGGAAGAAATTTGCTGTAGTGAAACACGAGGAGGATGAAGGGTTGTGATTAATTAGAAATTAGAAATTAGAAATTAGAGATATTGATCACAAAAAAGCCCCCTCTCCGGTAAGAAAGGGGGCTTTTATTTGATATTTAAGCAATCAAGATACCTATGCGGCTTTTAGCAATGGGATCCGGCGGGATGCCAGGGCATAACTGCCGAAAAGCACACCGGAATAAAACAGGTCGCCCAGCAGGGTATTGATGAATGGGGAAATTCCCATAGTACCATCATTAAAGAAAGCCAGCCCATTCAGATAGGCCATCATGAGGCCGGCCGCATCTTTTGTGTACATGGGCATTGTAATCCAGGACCCGAAGTTTGTCACCAGAAAGAAAATGACGGAGGCTGCAACAGCTGTCATTCCTACGCCAAGGGCGCCGGGTTTGTTCTTCAGGGTCATACCCAGCAGCACGGTAATGGCAAAAGCCACATACACAGGTATCATGGTGCTGTGCAGTCCCAGGATAAGATCGGTAAGAAAGAGGGCTGACAGAGGGATAACAAATGCAATGAGCTTGTTTTTGAATCGGGCACCGCCAAACAGGGCAATGGCAGCCACTGCGGTGAAGTTAGGCCAGTGGGGTATCAATCGGGAGAAAGCAGCCGCAAGGATCAACGCTGCGACTACTAAAAATGCCGGTTTTGCTTTTTCCATAGGATCATTCTTATACGGTTTTCAGAATTTTGGCAAAGAAAACGAATTATTTCGAAATTTTGTCTTTATCGCTGGGTGGCCCCTGTGGCTTGGCAATGGAGTCGCGCATATCGGTATCGGCCTTGATATTCTGCATTCTGTAATAATCCATAATGCCCAGGTTGCCGCTTCTGAATGCTTCGGCGATGGCTTTCGGAATTTCGGCTTCTGCCTCAATAACTTTGGCACGGGCTTCCTGTGCACGGGCTTTCATCTCCATTTCGATAGCTACAGCCATGGCGCGGCGCTCTTCGGCTTTGGCCTGAGCGATGTTTTTGTCGGCATTGGCCTGATCCATCTGCAGTACAGCACCAATATTCTTTCCAACGTCGATGTCAGCGATATCGATGGAGAGGATTTCAAAAGCCGTACCCGAGTCGAGTCCTTTGCCGAGCACCACTTTGGAGATGGAATCGGGGTTTTCGAGCACCGATTTATGCGATTCGGCTGAACCGATGGAGGAAACCACCCCTTCACCGATTCTGGCGAGGATGGTCTCTTCTCCTGCCCCACCCACCAGCTGGCGAATGTTGGCACGCACGGTAACCCGCGCTTTGGCAATCAGCTGGATACCATCCTTGGCAACGGCTGCAACCGGAGGTGTATTGATCACCTTGGGATTAACCGACATTTGCACCGCTTCAAACACTTCGCGACCTGCCAGATCGATGGCAGTGGCAGTGTTGAAATCGAGACGAATGTTGGCCTTGTCGGCTGAGAT
>CAZJZF010000247.1:0-4505 GCA_964550385.1 uncultured Lentimicrobiaceae bacterium
CACATTTTGTGATTCATCCATTCCAATGAAATAGTCAATGTACCCCAAATACCAGGTGACAGTATCAAAAATAAAATATTTTCCTGATAATATCATTGAACCTGAATTACCACATTGGGCCAGAAATTGGTTGGTGCACCTTTCTTCATGTATCATGAAGTCTTGCAGTTTATTAGTTAGCGTATTAAGGTAGATAATGTTTTTCTCAGTTTTTATCGATAATAAAGAAACCGTTTGTTGTACATCAACAGGAACTGATAATTCTGAATAACCACGGTTATATATTTTGGGAATCTCCTTCTTCCAGATCGTATTGCCATGTATATCAATCTCATATATGCTTAATAAATTGTCGTCTTCCGGGTAATTCACTGTATCCTGAAAAACTCCAAATTGATTCCAAACCATGACGGGAACTCTGCCTTTAAGTTTTATGGTTACCATGTTGATGTTTCCGTTTGCGTTTTTCAGGATCGACTTTCCAGTTCCGATGCATTCATCGTAACTGTTGGTCCATAATAATTCACCTTTCTGGTCAAGCTTTGACAAATAAGATTTGCTAGTAACAGTAAATCCATCAATACTATCTAGGCTGTATTCTGGATTGCAACCAAGTGAGCTATGAGTAGAATTCTGGATCCATACATTTGAAAATGCAGGTAGATTCGGAATGGGCACTGTAATATTAGGATCAAATGAGGAAATCACGATTGAATTATCATTCAGTACTATTATTCTTGCTGCAACTCCAGAAATATTGTGATAGGTCCTATTCCACACAACAGTGCCATTAGTGTCAGTTTTTATCAGACAGATTTTGCCATTTTTATTGCCTAAAATCAGGATATTACTAATGCAATCTTCAATGATCGAAACCGGTACCATCGAATCATTGATTATGATTTGGAATTTCGTTTTTGAGCAGTAGGAAGGATTTTCAGGCTTTGGAGAGACCGGATTGTCTTTTGAACAGCCGAGAAGTATTCCAATTCCAAACAGTACCAACAAGTATGCTTTTGACATGATTCTCATCAATTTAGAAACTTTCAACAGTGATTTAAGTCGATAAGTGAACAGTTGCTAGCTTTGATAGATCAAAGGTATGGAAGATTCAAACAATCTGCCTTATTCTTTTTCCATCGAGCCGTTGGCTTTTAATTCTCGCCAGAGCCGGGCTTTTCACTATTTTTACGTGCTCATAAACAAATCCCCAATGAAGAAACTTATTGTTGTTCTCAGCTTTATTGCGATGCAGCTATCCGCCTTCGGCATCGACACCCTTAAAGTCCAATCGAAGATCACCGATGTAACGGTTTTTTTCAGAGGGGCGCAGGTTACCCGCACCCTTGAACTGGATGCTCCCAAAGGGAAGCACCTGGTAATCATGGATCTGCTGCCTGCCGAGATAAACCCGCAGAGCATCCAGGTAGCCGGTGTCGATTTCTGCAAAATCCTGTCGGTAAAGCAAGAGGTGGTTTTCCCTTCCGATGCCAAAAAGGGGAAGGCAGAGACCGCTATTCAGGATGAAATCGAGCTTCAGGAAACTAAAATTCTGGAAATCAGGAATAAATATTCAGTGTACGATCTGGAGGAGAACCTGCTAATGGGTAACAGCAAATTTGGCAAAAAGGACGAAGGCACCACGGTGTCGGAAATCAGGGAAGCAGCCGACTTCTACCGTCTTCGCCTGAACGAGATACGGCAGGCGAAACTTTCTCTATCGGTTGAAACCGACAAAGCCAACAAGAGGATTCAGGAACTGTATGGTAAGATGAACGAACTTACCGCCAGCAAATCCAGGTCTTACAGCCAGGTACTCATCACCATCGATTGCGAAAAAGTGATCAAGAGCAGCTTAACACTCCGTTATTATGTGCCCTCAGCGGGGTGGACACCCCTCTATGATTTCAGGGTAGACGACATTGCCAAACCCCTGAATATTGTTTACAATGCCAATGTGTTCCAATCGACGGGCGAGAGCTGGAATCAGGTAAATGTGACCCTTTCCAGCAATAATCCGTCGCTGAGT
Source organism: uncultured Lentimicrobiaceae bacterium (assembly GCA_964550385.1). Lineage (GTDB taxonomy): Bacteria > Bacteroidota > Bacteroidia > Bacteroidales > SKPS01 > SKPS01. The sequence continues at coordinate 2,030 of CAZJZF010000247.1, forward strand.
GGCAACAAACCGGAACTTGTGCCCTGGTATCTGGGCAGGCAGGATCCATACCTCCAACCGCAGAATCTTCAGGGGATCGGGGCGTTGAAAGGGCGCGTGCTGGATGGTAAAACGGGCGAAGCCATTCCGTTTGCCAACATCGTTGTTGAGCGAAACAACCAGATCGTTACGGGATCGATTACAGATTTCGACGGACAATTCAACATTAAACCCATCGCTGCCGGAATATACAACCTGAAAGTGAAATACGTAGGCTATCAGACCGTGCAGATGAACGGAATCACCATACAACCCGACCGTATCACATTTCAGAATTTCAGTCTGAATGCCAGCAATGTTCAGTTGAATGAGGTGGTGGTTGACTACAAAGCCCCGCTTGTCGACAAGTCAGCATCTATTGCAGGTGTCAGCATGACAAGCCAGGAGATCCGGAAAATGCCAGACAGGAATAGTCCATCGAAGATTTATGTCCAGGCAGATGGCAATTCTGATGCACTTTATCTGAGTGGTGGAGATTTCTGGAAGAGGGCAAATCAAGACAAAAACTACGCTACAGCAGACGAAAAAGAAGAGGGCATCGTAATCTCCAATTACATCTCCAACTCCTTAAAAACCAACATTGCCAACCTGGAGTATCTGATTGAAATCCCATATACCATTCCATCCGATGGCGAAGATTACAACATCCGGATCAAGGATGTAAGCCTGCCGGTAAGGTATGTATATCATGCGGTACCCAAACTTGAAGAGGATGTTTTTCTGAGTGCCGAAATCACCAACTGGAACCAGCTGAACCTGCTATCAGGCAAATCCAACATCTATTTTCAGGGAACCTTTACCGGATCTTCCTATATTGATGCAGAGGTTGCGTCAGACACGCTCAGTATTTCGCTGGGAAGGGACCGGAGCATTCTGGTGAGTCGTGAAGGGAACAAGAAGTTGTTCGACAAAAAAGTAATGGGCAGCAATGTCAGCGAAACGATTGCCTGGGATATTACGGTGAAAAACAACAAGAATACTGTCATCAATCTGGTGGTGGAAGATCAGTATCCTATTTCGGAGAAGAAATCGATAGAAGTTGAGCGGCTCGATCATTCAGATGCGAAGCTGGATGAGAAAACCGGAAAGCTCACATGGACGCTGGTGCTGGAGCCAGGTGCCAAACGGGTAATAACCTACAAATACGCTGTAAAATATCCAAAGTCGGTTAACCTTTCGCTGGAATAACCACAAGCCAGGTTTTCGGGAATAACTATTCGCAAAGTTTCGGATACTCCAGTGTTGCCTTGGGGTGCCCTAACTCTTTGGCTGCCAGCAGATCCTGACAGGCACCATCGCGATCGTTTTTTTCTGAACGGATCATGCCACGGTGGTAGTGGGAATCGCCTGTAGGTCTTAAGGAAATGGCCTTATCGAAGTCGGCCAGTGCCAGGTCGAACCGTTTCTGTTCGAAATAGATGATTCCGCGTTGTTCGTAGGTTTTGAAGTATTCGGGTTCAAGCTCAATAGCCCGGTTGAAATCGCGGAATGCTGCGCCTTCGCGACCCATCCTGAAGTTGGCAATCCCTTTGTTCAGAAAAGCACGGGCATTCTTCTTGTCGTATACAATACACCGTGCAAAGTCATCTTCTGCCTCTTTGTATTTTCGCAGCCTCATGTAGCTTATTCCGCGATTCAGGTTTACTTCAGGATCGCGGGAACGGAACTTTTCGATAAGGGGTGTATAGTATTCCACAGCTTTCTCGAAACGGTACAACTCAAAGGCGAGTTTACCGGCACGGGTGTAAGCCTCTTCTGTTTTCACACCCAGGGCAATGGCCTTTTCGTAATCGTTCATCGCGTTGCGCAGCTTGCCTGTTTCCTCCCATCCCATTCCGCGGTAGAAGTACGCCATACCATAGGTTGTATCCTTGCTGATGGCCATGTCCTGGTCCTGTATGTTCTCCTGATATTTTTTCAGCAACTGGTACATCCTGCCCCGGTTATGCCAGGCTTGTTTCTCGCCCTCGTTGATCTGCAAAGCCATATCAAGATCTGCAAGAGCCCCGGCGTAATCAAGCTCCATCTCTTTTAAGGCAGCCCTTGCCACATAGGCATCGTAAAACTGTGGATTACTTTTAACGGCCGCATCGAAGTCATCCATGGCTTTTTTTAATTCAGCGGTTTCCACATAGTACTTTCCGCGAAAGAGCAGAGCCGGAGCATAATCCTTCTTCCGCTGGATGGCCCGGTTGTAGTCGGCCAGCGCCTCTGGCTTTTTCCCAAGCTCATACTGACAACGACCCCGCAGGTAATAAGCTTCAAAATACTGGTCGTTCCGTTCAATCACTTTGGTAAAATCCACCATTGCCTCCTTGTAGTAGCCGGTCTTGAATTTCTCCAGACCGGCATCGAACAGTTTGCTGGTGTTCTGGGCCCAAATCCGGGGTGTCCCTATCAGCAATATGATTACAGCAAAAACAAAACTTTTCTTGAG
>CAZJZF010000248.1:0-4497 GCA_964550385.1 uncultured Lentimicrobiaceae bacterium
ATGGTATTACCGAAAGAGGAAATTTTGAAAATGGGCGAAATATCCTTGCTGAAATTCCGGTGCCTGTTTCCCTTGGGGCATACGAAACCGCCAGTCGCGAGGAAGAATTGAAGCGAAAGGAATTGTGCCGCATTAAGTTGGTTGCTGCACGCGACACCAGAGTGCCTCCGTTGACAGACACCAAGCAGTTAATATCCTGGAACGCCATGATGGTTTCTGCTCTGGTTGTAGCCGCAGATGCACTAGGCGAAAAACAGCTCCTGACCGATGCAGAGGAGCTCATGCGCCTTATCCTGAACAAAGGAATCGAAGCAGATGGAAAACTTTGCCATCTCTTCGGGAAGGAAGATGCCCGGATTGAAGCTTTCCTGGATGATTATGCTTCGGTGATTCTTGCACTGACCGACCTTTATGTGGCGACTGCACAAAACGATTGGCTGATTTCTGCTTCTGCCTTTGCTTCCAGCGTCATCCGGCATTTTTCTGATCCGGCTGAAACGCTGTTCTTCTATACCCCGGCAAATTTAACTTTTCCGATTGCCAGAATGCCTGAAGTTACCGACAATGTCGTCCCTTCCTCAAATGCCATGATGGCACTTGCGCTCGACAGACTTTCGTTTTATATGGACGAACCCACATTCCGGCTCAGGGCAGCGAAAATGCTGAATGCCATCCGCCCTCAGATGGAAAAACATCCCTGGTCTTATCCTTTTTGGGTTCTTGCAGCACTGGAGCACAATGGGATATATCCGGAATTTAGCCTCAGGGGGCCTCAAGCAGGGCTATGGCATCAGGAACTCAGGCGACAATTGATCCCCGGTGTCAGAATTTTAATTCCTGATGCACAGAAAGGTGATGCACCCGGAATAACAGTTTGTTTTGGAAATACCTGTTACCCTCCAACCAGTGACCTAAAGGAAGTGACGAGTATACTGAAAGAACAGGGTATTCAGGTTCTTCGCAGAAGTACGACCTAATTTTTGTGGATCACCATTTCATTAAGCAGGTGTCCTGCCCCTGCATATTTGTCGATGATAAAGAGCAGATAACGTATGTCGATGCTGATATTGCGACAGATGGCCGGCTCAAAATGGAGATCACTCATGGTTCCCTCCCAGGCTCTGTCGAAATTGATTCCGATAAGCCTGCCATTTGCATCCAGTACCGGACTCCCGGAGTTGCCTCCTGTGGTGTGATTTGTTGCAATGAAGGCAACCGGCAGGGTTCCGTTTTCGGCATACGGTCCATAGTTTTCCTGACTGGCCAGTTCCTTTAGTCTTGCCGGCACTGCATAATCCTCAATATCCGGATCTTCTTTCTGTAAGATGCCATCTATCGTGGTATAGTGCCTGTAACGAATCCCATCGGCCGGAAAGGCCCCCATCACCTGGCCATAAGTGATGCGGAGGGTGGAATTGGCATCAGGATAGATCATCTCAGGATCAGAGAAATTCATGATGGCCCGCATCTGCAACCTGTGAAGGCTGTCGAGGGTGGCGCTGTAAGACTGCATCTTCGGCAGGGTATTGCTGCGGTAGTAATCAACTATTTCGCGCATAAGGCCGAACAACGGATCTTTCCTGAGCTTTTTCAGGGATGTTGCATTCCAGTTGCTGAAGAATGTGAGCGCTTTCGCTGAATCGCCGAAAACCGATTTGGCGAAAAGCCTGTTTACATAGTCATTGTAATCATTGCCAATTCTTTTGTGTGCAGCCGCAAGGGTGGGGGGTAGCTGCTCCTGCGGAACGTACTGGCCGAATTCCTTCAGCATTGCAGCCATCAGGCTTATTTCGGTTGCCATATCAATGCCTCTGTATGAACCGGGTACGGACTTAACTAAGTCTTCAAGGGTTTTGTCGATATTTTCTTTGTCTTTGGCATTATTCGCATTCAGCTCCGGCAATCGGTAGGCCTTAAAGAGAAACCTGAAAAAAGGCTGTTTCCAGAAGCATTCGTTGAAAGCTGTAGTCCAGATATCATAGGGCTTCATCTCCCCGTATACTTTGTTGTAGGCATCCATTACACCGATGTATTCATTCATACCAAGGGGGAAAATCCGGAATGCTCCCAGTCTCATTTGCTCCTCTTCTGTTTTGATCTTGGCAACATCGTATCTTTCCAGTCCCGGAATTACCCCTTTCAGCTTTTTCCAGCCGTTGGCCACCCCTGCTTGCCTGGCAGCATACATGATCCTGAGAGCCTGTGATGAACCCATGGCATTGTTGATAATTTCCAGCTCCTTATCGCGAACAGCAATGCTGATGGGATAGATGTTCTCCTGAAGATGACGGATAGCAACCGAAGGAAGGAACTGTTCCGTTTGGGCAGGGAATCCGTAAACCATGGTAAAATCCCCTTCACTCACCCCATCGAGTGAGATTTCGAAAAACTTTGCTGGTCTATAGGGTTGGTTTTCTTTGGAATATTCTGCCGGTTTATTATCCTTATTGGCATAAATGCGGAATACGGAGAAGTCGCCGGTATGCCTGGGCCACATCCAGTTATCGGTATCACCTCCGAATTTTCCGATGGCGGATGGGGGTGCTCCCACCAGGCGCACATCTTTAAAAACTTCCATTACGATCAGGATAAACTGGTTGCCGTAATAGAAAGGCCTCACTTCACCTTCGTAATGGGTTCCTTTAACGGCATCCCTGACGATGTCTGCACTCGCCTTTTTTATGGCTTCCGCCCGATCCTTTATCGACATGGCGGGGTTCAGTCCCTTCTCTACCTGCGATGTTACATCCTTCATATACACCAGGATTGAAGCTGTAAGGCCCGGGTTGGAGAGCTCTTCCAGCCGGCTCATTGCCCAGAAACCGTCGGCCAGGTAATCGTGTGTCACAGAACTGTGCTGCTGGATGCGGGAATACCCGCAGTGGTGATTGGTTAACAACAACCCTTCTGCCGATACCAGCTCACCTGTGCATCCCCTTCCGAACAGGACAATGGCATCCTTCAAGCTCGCCTGGTTTACACTGTATAGGTCTTCGGGGGTTAATTTGAATCCCCTGCTAACCATCTCATTATACTGCTTACCCGATAACAGAAAGGGCAACCACATCCCCTCATCAGCTTTCGCGGGCATCAGAAAGAAAACCAGCATTAAAGCCACAAAACCTTGTTTTATCCGTTTCATCTTTCTTCGAAATAAATGTTCAACTCCCGAAAATCAGAAAACCCCAGAAAACATTCGGAACTTTACAAACTGTACAAACTTTATAAACTTTATAAACTTTATAAACTTTATAAACTTTATAAACTTTATAAACTATTTCACAGCAATCGCCTCAATCTCCACCAGCACTCCCAGTGGGAGCTTAACCACTCCGAAGGCAGCACGGGCTGGCGGGTTTTCGGAGAAATAGGGTCCGTACACTTCATTCATGGCTTTGAAATTATCCATATCGCTGAGAAGGCAGGTGCATTTCACCACATTTTTGTAGTCGTAACCTGCAGCCCTGAGGATGCCTCCGATATTTTCCATAACCTGGCGGGTTTGCGCTGTAATTCCTTCCGGAATTTCACCGGTGGCAGGAATGATGGGAATCTGGCCTGAAATAAAAAGAAAACCGTTGGCTTCCACTGCCTGGCTGTAAGGACCTACTGCTCCTGGAGCATCTTTGGTTGCAATAATACGTTTCATAGGATATTGGATTAAATGGATGTATGAATTTTAAGGGAAACAAAGGTATAAAATTCCTATACCCCGGCAGCACCCCTTTTTGTTATATTTGCCCGATGAAGATTCTGCTGGTGGACAATTATGATTCCTTTACCTGGAACATCTTCCATTACCTGGAGATGTTGTCGGATGAAGTGGTAGTGCTTCGGAATGATGACCCCCGCTGTCTGGAAACAGAATCTTATAATGGTATTGTCATCTCTCCCGGTCCCGGATTACCGGCTGCTTCTGGCTTCACAATGGAGGTGATCCGCCGCAATGACGGCAGAAAGCCAATGCTTGGCGTTTGCCTCGGACATCAGGCTATCGTAGAGTATTATGGCGGAAGATTGATGAATCTGGAGCGGGTGCTCCATGGCAAATCACGGATAACCCATGTGCTGGCTCAGGACACCCCGCTGTTTAAAGGAATGCCTGCAAACTTACAAACCGGCCATTATCACAGCTGGGTCGCCGATCCGCAGTATTGGCCGGATGCCCTTGAGGTAACCGCCAGCGACATGGATGGACTTGTGATGGCCTGCCAGCATGCATCACTGCCTGTTGCAGGTGTGCAGTTTCACCCCGAATCAGTCCTTACCCCGGAAGGGATGCAGATTATCCGGAACTGGATCGGTGTATGCCATAATTTTACCCCTCGTTCGGCGTTGCAGAAAAACTGCTCCGAATCACACTGAAGATTATGAAAAACCTGAGGTTTTACTCTTGTTGTTTGTCAATGATTCTCTTGTTGCTCTCCGGGTGTCGGGATGACAAAAGGATATCACCACCTGACGCGCAGATACCCGATACAGTAATGGTAGAAGTTG
>CAZJZF010000249.1:0-4496 GCA_964550385.1 uncultured Lentimicrobiaceae bacterium
ACCTGGTTACGCAGCTTGTAGAGCTCAGCATCCAGTAGTTTTACATTTACCTGCAGATCAGCATTTTCCATGGCTTTTGCACACTTCACCGCCCCTCCGTCGTAGATCATCTGGTTCACCTCAAGGGTAACTCGGTACTGTTCGTGCGGCAGTGCCTCCAGTTTATCTGCAATGCCGGGGATGGGAAGGGAACCCAGTGTGGAGGAGAGATCCACCACCGAGGTGTTGTACACAAAGCTGCCCCCGGCATCCAGGGTGGGGTACCAGCTGGCCGTGATATTTCTATCGCGGATTTGCCTGATCTCCAGCAGCTTCTGCAGTTCGGCAGCGAGCGGCGAATGCTCCTGTGCCTTCAGGTAGCACTGCTGCAGTGTGAAAGGCTCCTGAGACCGGAGGTTGAAAACCCCGGCCATCAGCACTGCTGCGGTGAGTACGATGCGCTTTTTCATAACGGTGGATTGGGATTCGGGTTTTTCAAGGCAGCAATCACAAAATCGGCTGCAAAGGTTTTCCGCTCTTCGATGTACTGGTCGAAGTCGTAGCCCGCTTTCTCCATGATGGCACCAATGATGTTGCGGGCGGCAAACGGAAAAACGCTGATCGAAGCGATGGTCGACATCAGCTGGGGGATTTTCTCGCGGGTGAGGTTCATCGCTTTGATCTCCTCCGGATGCTGTTTCTCCAGCTTTTCCCAGAGGGTCAGAACAGGCATGTGATCCAGCAGGCGCTTCATCCTGTTGGGGTTGCGGTTCAGCTCATTCAAAATAAACAATGGAAGCCTCGGGTTCTTCTGCAAAAAAGTGATGTGTTCGCGGAAGAAGAACCGGATTTTGTCTTCCAGCGAAAGGGTTTCATCGAATACCGGTGCAAACTTTTTTAGCATCAGCCCGGCAATCTTCTCAAACACCATATCGAACAGCCGGTCTTTGGTGCGGTAGTAGTAATGGAGCAGCGCCTTGTTGATGCCGGCATGGTTGGCAATGTCCTGCATGCGGGCGCCATCCATCCCCTTGTCGAGGAACACCTCTGTGGCCGACTCAAAAATCTTCTCCTCGGTAAGCTTGTCGTGGTCTGTCATACGTTGTAACTGATTGGATAAATCAAATGGTTTAACCAGGTGGGCAAATGTACAACAAATTTTTACATGAGCAAGATTTTTTTGTTTTTTCTGTCGCCCCTAAAAGGCTTGGGTGTTAAATGCTTTTGGTCACCCCGGAAAAGGTGTTCAGGTGCAAAAAATACTTTCGGTAATTGCCACGTTCAAGCCGATGATCCGGGAGGACGCCTTTACTTGATTGCTTTTCGGTAATTATTGGAATGGGTCTTAATAGAGACGTTTCGGCAATTAGCTGTTGTTTAATAGATTGGTACATTATACCTGATATCGTTAAGACTAAGTAAGCAAGTGGATGTGCCGTATTGAAATAACCCATACTTTTGTTATTCACCTGGCACCAATTCTATCTACCCTGTGTGATTAATTAAACCTCTTTCTCATGTTGGCAATAGAGAAAAAGCGTATGGTTGAACTCGTTAAGTGATAATAGGGGAACTAAACGTTATGAAAAATCAATTCGATTATTATGGAAAAACCTTATGGTGGAAGAGCGACTTTAAAAGAAACATTTAAAGGTTTTGAGATCACAATTCCTGCAAAAAGCCATTGGTTCTCAATTCTATTTCTAAGCTTTTGGTTATGTGGTTGGTTTTTTGGTGAAGCGTTTGCTGTTTTAATGTTGATTGGATTACATGATGGGGCTCCTGAAAAATATTTCATAATTATTTGGTTAATTGCCTGGACAGCAGGAGGTTTATTTGCAATTAGTTCACTTTTATGGATGTTATCCGGGAAAGTAATAATTCTATTTGAAAGAGAACTTTTGAAAGTTCACAAGAAAAGAGCATTATTCGTAAGTGAAAAAATCTACGATCTAAATGAAGTTAAAGATATTCGAGTCGTAGTGGATGACAACAATGAAATCTGGGGATATCACCGAAATAATTTATTGCTGCTAAGGACGAAAGGGAGAATTAAGTTCGATTATGGACTTAAAACCATAAGAATCGCTGAAGGAATTGACGAAGCTGAAGCCAAGTATTTATTGACCTTACTAAAAGATAAAGGAATTCTTTAATTATAAGCCCAATCCATTGGTTTTTAAAAGCTAAAGCTTCTCACAAAAACTTAGTAAGCTGGTATAACTGTGGAACGAAGTCGTTAGTTTTGTCCTCCAATAACTCCAACAACTCAACCTCAACTCTTTAAACTTCCTCAACCTCCTCAACCTTCCTTCGGCAGCACCACCGGGAAGTCGGTATCGAAATCATGGTAATGCACTTCGCGCAGTATATTGCGGAGGAAATCGGAATAGTGACCGGAGAAGGTGAACTCATCCAGGTCGTAGTATTCAATAGGAAGAGGCTGGTTTCCGATATCGCCCATATCGATGGCGGAGGTGTTGAACTCTTCGAGCTCCTGGAAGGGTACGATTTTCTTCATCACCGGCATTTTCCCGTAATCTTTGTTCAGCAGCAGCTCCACTACTTTATCGGCCAGCGTTTGGGTAAGACGGCGGTCGTAGTTGCGGCACTGCCCTGCTCTGGGGTAGTATCCTGTGATCTGTGCCCGGGCTTCCAGGCCCAGTTTCTGGGTGATTTCTGAGGCAATAACACCACTGATGCCACCAAACCGGGGATGTCCGAACTCGTCGGTTTCGGAGGATGCGTACACCACATCCACTTTTCCCTTTGCCTCATCGTACCACCTTACCCCTTCTGAAACAGCGATGATGAGGGCTTTCTTGGGATGCCGCATGTAGTTCTCCTTCACCAACTCAAAGAAGAGGTCTTTCCGTTCGCGGGTCATGTGCACCTCCGGAACCAATGCCATGGTAGCACCTCCGAAGACTGTAGTACCGGTAAGCCAGCCGGCATCGCGCCCCATTACTTCCATCACCATAATCCGCTGGTGCGATTCGGCAGTGGTTTTGATGTTGGCGGTGAACTCGGCAATGGCCTTGGCAGCAGAGGGAAACCCAGGACAAAGTACTGCCTCGATCTCTTTGCCTTCGATATGGTGCATCGTACGGGTTCTTAAATCGTTATCGATGGTTTTCGGAAAGCCGATTACGGGGATCCCTTCCGTTTCGTACAGCCTCTTGGCGGCACCGTTGGTGTCGTCACCGCCAATAGATACCAGCACATCGATGCCATACCGTTCGAGGTTGCGCAGCACCTGGGGCACGCGGCTCTCGGGGTTCTTTTTGGAGGGGAAGGGGTTAGTGCGGCTCGAAAGGAGCGCTGTTCCGCCATACCATCCGTCGTAGGGCTGGTGCGACAGGTCGATGATGTCGCCATCGCCCAGCAGCCCTTTCCACCCTTTGCGGATGCCATACACCCGGTATCCGAGGAGTGAGGCGCGGTTGCGGATCGATTCGATACTGGAATTGAGGGCAGGTGTGTCGCCACCGCCGGTAAGGATCGCGAGGGTTTTTCCCGAGTAGAGTTTTCTGGTCATGGTGTATTGTGTTGATTGATTTGGCAGTGACTGCAAAAATAAAAATTTTGGGGAGATTTGAGGTTCTGCACCATACTTTCTGCTAGATTCCGGCAACAGAAGGGGAGATAGCGTTAACCTCGCAAAGAAGAAAATAAGCCTGTAAATTTATAAGATGGTTTATAAATATGCAGGAATAAATTACAAATAAGACCGTAAGATAGAAAATTGATTCATATTTAAGGGATTCAGGTCTATTGCATGGAGGGATTCCCGTGTTGGCTATTGAGATAAAGTATTCCAATACTCCCCGTCCTTCAAGGGGGACAACCCTTGCTGCCCGGGATCTTAATCAGATTCCCTTATTAATGATAACACCTTCTACCCCTGAAGACTATCCCCTCGATGATTACAAAACCGTTACAAGTTTTGCCAGGGTCATGTTTCATCTGAAAAGAATGGGAATGGTAGGATAGCTCTTTTTGTGGGGAAAATCATTTATTATTCATTATAAGCACTTTATACCCACTTTTCTCAAGGTTTGCAATGGTAGTTGCATCGGGAAGGAAGGGATAGGCTGCGCATCCGGCATAGAACATTGCCTCAATCGGGTATTTTGTGTTAAAAAGAACCCATTTGTCTTCATTCCGGTTTAGTTGGGCAAGTTGTCGGAGTTCCTTTGCCCATGCGGGATTTCTTTCCCTAATATCAAAAGGTTGGATCCGTTCGACAGAATATCTTACAGGTAAAGCGATCAGAAGGATTACCACCCCAACCGGTAGCCACTTGAATCGGAATCTTTTTCTGAATATCAGGAGATAGTGACAGAATAAAGCTGTAACCAAAAATAGTGCAGGAGCAGTGAAGAGGGTATAAGCGTGCATTTTGGTTTTGACAAAAGAGAAGAAGAGATAAGTGACCAAAATCCAGACAACCATCATTAATCTTTTGTAGGAATTTACCCTTTTAAAGGATTTCCAGATTAGCCAAACCAATGGCA
>CAZJZF010000250.1:0-4486 GCA_964550385.1 uncultured Lentimicrobiaceae bacterium
ATGTTGCAATTGAGGCATTTAACTGGATGCGTAAAAATGGGGAGGGGCATTATTTGTACCTGAGTGCTGAAATTATGCTGTTGGAAGTGCAGTACAGCAGGCTGATGGAATCGGGAGAACCCGACCGGCAATTGGTACTGGTAATGGTGGATGAATACAAGAGGGTGCTCGAAAGGTTAGGCATGAGCACAGGCACAGTGCGGTTGATGAGAAATCTTGCTCACCTTCTGGCTTTTTACCTCGATCAGAGTGAGGATGCCATTGCATTACTCGACTCTGCCATAACACTGAAGGGTATTCCCGCCAATATTGTGGCTGAATGCAAAATCGACCTGGGGGATATCCACCTGATGAACGATAACCAATGGGAGGCAACATTGCTGTATTCTCAGGTGGAGAAGGCCTTTAAGTATGATCCGGTGGGTTTTGAAGCGAAGTTCAGAAATGCCCGACTGAGTTTTTACATTGGCGAGTTTGAATGGTCGCGCACACAGCTGGATGTCCTCCGTACAGCCACCTCGAAACTGATTGCCAACGATGCCATGGAGTTGTCACTGCTGATCTCGGATAACCTTGAAGGCGACAGCAACACCGATCCCCTGGCACTGTTTGCGAGAGCTCAGTTGCTTGTGTTTATGAAGAAATCCCTGCAGGCACTTGCAATACTCGATTCTCTCGAGGCAGTTTATCCGATGCACAACCTCAGGGATGACATCCTTTTTGCCAAAGCCGGAATCTATATCGGAAGGAAAGAGTATGAGCAGGCTGATTCACTGCTAACCCTTCTTGTGTCTCAGCACGGAGAGGATATTCTGGCTGACAATGCGCTGATGATGCAGGCCGAAATGTTTGACCGGCTTTTAGATAACCCTCAAAGAGCGATGGAGTTATATGAAAAGATCATCCTCGATTACCCCGGTAGCATCTATGTTGCGGAAGCCAGGAAACGGTTCAGGGAATTTCGTGGGAACAATCAATTGAACTAGAGGATGCAACACGTTCGGGCAAAGAAATCCCTTGGACAGCACTTTCTGAATGACGCGAATATTGCCGCCAAGATTGCAGCCTCAATTCCGGATGCCACTCTGCCTATGCTCGAAATCGGTCCTGGAATGGGGATGCTGACGCAGTTCCTGCAGGAGAGATTCAGCTATCTCAAACTGATTGAACTCGATGGCGAATCGGTTGCCTACTTACGGCAGCGGTTTCCTTCCATCCCTCCCGAAAACCTCATCCATGCCGATTTTCTGAAAACAGATCTCTCCCAGCTTTTTCCTGATGAATATGGGCTTGTTGGGAATTTTCCCTACAATATTTCCTCTCAGATCCTTTTCAGATTGATTGAATACCGTGACAGAATACCTGTTTTGTGCGGAATGTTTCAAAAAGAGGTAGCTCAGAGGATTGTTGCAGGTAGCGGCAACAAGACCTATGGAATTCTAAGTGTACTGATGCAGACATGGTATGATGCGAAAATTCTGTTTTTTGTAAGTGAAAAGGTGTTCTCACCTCCACCAAAGGTTCAGTCAGCTGTAATCCTCCTTACACGAAAAAAAGAGCCCCTCTGGCTGAATGACCCCGATTTGTACATCAGAATTGTGAAAACTGTTTTTAACCAGCGACGAAAAATGTTAAAAAACCCTTTAACTTCCATGTTTCACTTTCCGGTTCAAACTTCGTTCAATTCTTGCAGGGCAAAGCAGCTTTCCTTGCAGGACTTTGAAATTCTGTATGATGAGATGCGACAGCAGTTGTAGTGAAAGGTTTACTTCAGGTGAAAAATTGTATAAAATCTGTTTGTGGAAAAGTTATTATTAATATTATTGCAATGCTGAATTGCTTCATACTTTTTTATAATTTTGCTCCGCTTGTAACAAATAATTTCGTGTTGCGTTAAAGTACCCAAAACAGATCTGCTGATTATGAAGTCAGACTACTCATTGACAGCATCCAATAAGGCAACCCTCCGATTGTTACCCTCGTTTATCGAGTTGTTCATTCCATTTACACATTGGATTGCACCTCAGGTATTGATGTCGGGCAAGTCGGAAAAGCGTGAAACCTGTAAGATGTGCAACAATACTTTCTCTTTCGAGGAACCTTATTGCCCGTCCTGTGCTTCCCACGGTTTATTCATCCATATCACCGACGGAGAATAACGGCAAAAGCATACACTGAACCTCACTGAGGTACCAGATCTTCTTCTGACTACAACCTACCCCGGTTTCCGGGGTTTCGTTTTTGCAGCGGTTTTATTCCATAAATTTTAGGAATCAGGTCTGCATGACCAGCCCGTTTCAATGTTTCCTGTATGGGTTTTTTACTCTCCTCTTTGTAATATAACAGAAATGCACGCTGATCCCTTCTCTCTGAATCGGAAGAGGGAATGTAGACCTTTTCTTCATTATATGGGTTTATGCCCGTGTAGAACATCACGCTTGCCAGAGTCATGGGGGTAGGTGTAAAATCCTGAACCTGTTCAGGTTTTGTGTGAATGGACGCAAGTGTGGCTGCCATTTCGGCCATCTCCCTGATCCCACATCCCGGCAGTGAGGCGATAAGGTAAGGTATCAGCTGCTGCTTCATCCCTTCCTTCTTCCCGAATTCTTCGAATTTCTTTTTGAATTGCAGATAGGTATCGAAAGTGGGCTTTCTGACCAGAGAAAGAACTCTGGGGTCAGTATGTTCGGGTGCTACCTTCAGCCTTCCTGACACGTGGTGTTGCAACAATTCCCGGGTGTATTCTGCGAGTTTATATTTCAGCACTGTTTCAGGTGGATGGCCGGTGAGCATATCGTACCGTATGCCGCTGCCAATAAAAACTTTTCTGACACCCGGTACTTTCAGAGCTCTCTTATACATACTGATCAGTGGCCCATGGTCGAACCGCAGGTTTTTGCATACCGATGGCCACAGGCACGAAGGTCTGCTGCACCGGCTGCACATTTGCATATCTGCACCCCCCATCCGGTACATATTGGCACTGGGTCCTCCAAGGTCTGATATCACACCGGTGAATCCTTCTGTGGCTGCAACGGCTTTCAATTCTTCCAACACGGATGATTCGCTTCTGCTGGCGATAAACTTCCCCTGGTGGATGCTGATGGTGCAGAAACTGCATCCACCGAAACAGCCCCTGTGCAAAGTTACCGAATCACGGATCATCCGCCAGGCTGGCACTTCGCCCCGTTTCCGGTACCGGGGGTGAGGAAGCCTGGTGAACGGCATGGCATAGATGCTGTCCAGTTCTTCGCTGGTTGATACTGGCCAGGGGGGATTCACAATTACATACCGGCTTTCCGTTTGCTGTATTAAAGTGGCAGGAGCTATCCGATTCGATTCTTTTTCGGTGAGTTTGAATGCCAGCGCAAAATCAGCCTTGTTTTTATTACATTGCTCATAAGACGGGAGAATGACCTGCCGATTTCCGGAAATGGACATCTCAGGTATAGAATCTGCCAGGTAAACAACCTGTTGCAACGTATTGGGAACAGAGGAAGATAGACCCTTGCGATAATAATCAGCCACCTGCGAGATGGCTTTCTCTCCCATCCCGTAAACCAACAGGTCGGCTCCTGAAGACACAAGAATCGAAGGCATCAATGCGTCACTCCAATAGTCATAATGAGCCAGCCTTCGCATGGATGCTTCAATACCACCGATTACTACTGGCACATCAGGATAGAGGTTTTTCAGTATCCCGGTATAGGTTCCTGTCGCATAATCGGGTCTGAAACCGGACTTTCCACCGGCTGTATACGCATCATCCGACCGAAGCCTGCGAAATGCAGTGTAGTGGTTCACCATCGAATCCATGTTGCCGGAAGTAACAGCAAAAAACAGGCGGGGTTTGCCAAGTTTTTTGAAATCACGCAGGTCGTCGCGCCAGTTGGGCTGACTGATAATACCCACCTTATATCCTTCTTTTTCCAGTACACGACCAATGACCGCAGCCCCAAATGAAGGATGGTCAACGTAAGCATCTCCTGTTACCAGAATAATGTCAAAAGATTCCCAACCCCGCTTTTGTGCTTCTTCAGGCGACATCGGGAGCCATGCCTCAAGGGGTATTTGTGTTGAAGATATTTTCTGTGGATTTACAACCATCACAGGCCGAAAGTAAATCTTTTTTCCTTCTCTTCTCAAAGAAAAGGTCTGTACCCACGATTTACTTAGTATCGGTGCTTTGAAAGATCTTGTCGGCGGATTTGGCGATAAAACCTGTGAACAGTTTACCGTTGGCATCAGGATAGCGTCTGGCAAACTCGTAGTAACAGCCGGGTACATCTTCTTCCCCTTCTCGGAAATGCACCCGGATTTTGCCTGCCATAATGCTCGATTGCTCCAGCAGCTCCTCAGGTTTTCCTTTGATTTCCCCCCCTGCATCGTTGATACGAAATCCGTGATCCTTCAGGAATTGGTTCGCTTTTTCGAGGGTGTTCAAATGGGTGTTGGCATTGATGAAGACCGTGAAGTGATTGGCTCT
>CAZJZF010000251.1:0-4485 GCA_964550385.1 uncultured Lentimicrobiaceae bacterium
TAACTGAAAAGTATGGCTCCTACGGAATTTTGCAGATCGACGCCCACGCTGATCTGCGTAAGGGGTACGAAGGTTTCGCCCAGAGCCATGCCAGCATCATGTATAATGTTTTGCAGGGCAGGCTGGCAGAGAAGCTGGTACAGGTGGGTATCAGGGATGTATCGGAACCCGAGATGGAGATGGCCATAAAGGATCCCCGGGTTGCCATATTCTCCGACTTTGATCTGCATCAGCATAAATACGCCGGAGGCACCTGGTTTGAAAAATGCCGCGACATTGTATCATGCCTTCCGGAGCTTGTGTATATTTCGTTTGATATCGACGGACTTGATCCGTCGCTGTGTCCCAACACCGGCACTCCGGTTCCGGGCGGCCTCACGATGGAAGAATCGATGTACCTGATCAGGATGATTGCCGAGAGTGGCAGAAGAATCATCGGTGCCGACCTGTGTGAAGTGGCGCCGGGCAATGATGATTGGGATGCCTCAGTAGGAGCCAGAATTCTTTACCGGATGGGAAATCTGATACACCACACCCATTACCCCACAACGGCATAAGTGGCATTGGTGCCAAAGTTTTTTCTGAGCGCTATCCTGAGCAGTCCGTTGGCTGGATGTTCCAATGCAGGATCTTTCGCCAGAATTCGTGCTGCCATATCGCGGGTCTGCTTCATGATGGCTTCATCGCGGGCAAGGTCTGCAATTTTCAGGTCAGGAAGCCCACTCTGGCGGGTGCCCTGCAAATCGCCCGGCCCTCTGAGGGAGAGGTCAACATCGGCAATTCTGAAGCCATCGTTGGTTTCCACCATTGTAGCAATACGCTTCTTTCCGTCGGCAGTAAGCTCATAATCAGTCATCAATATACAGTACGACTGATCGGCTCCCCGCCCCACCCTGCCCCTGAGCTGGTGCAATTGCGAAAGCCCAAACCGCTGTGCACTTTCAATCACCATTACACTGGCGTTCGACACATCGACCCCCACTTCAATTACGGTGGTTGAAACAAGGATCTGGGTTTCCCCTTTGATAAACCGATTCATTTCAAAGTCTTTTACATCCGGCGACATTTTCCCATGCACAATACTTACGGCATATTGCGGCAGAGGGAAGGCCCGGGTGATGCTTTCGTAACCATCCGTCAGATCTTTCAGATCCAGTTTTTCCGATTCCTGTATCAGGGGATACACCACATACACCTGCCTGCCGGAGGAAATCTGCTGTTTCATAAAATCGAATACCAGATTTCGCCTGGAATCGAAATAATGGAGGGTCTTCACCGGTTTTCTCCCCGGGGGCAACTCGTCGATGACGGAGTAGTCGAGGTCGCCGTATAAAGTCATTGCGAGGGTACGCGGAATCGGAGTAGCGGTCATTACCAGCACATGGGGAGGCACTGCACCTCCTTTGCGCATTCTGGCCCTCTGTTCAACCCCAAACTTATGCTGTTCATCAATAACCACGAGTCCAAGCCTGGCAAAGGCAACAACATCTTCGATGAGGGCGTGTGTGCCAATCAGGAGGTGAATGGCTCCGTCACGCAATCCTGCCAGCAGGGTTTTTCGCTCTGCGGGTCTGGTAGAACCTGTGAGCAAGGCCATCTCAACGCCCAGTCCTGCGAGAAATGCTTGAATGGTTCGGTAGTGCTGCGTTGCAAGAATTTCGGTGGGAGCCATAAAGGCTACCTGATGCCCGTTTCCAATGGCAATAAGGGCTGCCATGAGTGCTACCAGCGTTTTACCGCTCCCCACATCGCCCTGCAGCAAACGATTCATCTGCCGCCCCGATCCCAAATCGGCTCTGATCTCCTTCATCACTTTCTTCTGAGCTCCTGTAAGCTCAAATGGCAGATTGTTGTAGTAAAAATCATGGAAAAGCTTACCCACCGTGCTGAAACGAATTCCCCGAACCTCAATGCGCCGTTGCTGCCTGATAGAAAGCAGGTGTAACTGCAATAAAAACAACTCTTCGTACTTAAGCCTTTTCCTTGCGTTGGCAAGTGCAGTTTCTGACTTTGGGAAATGAATATCCCGGTAAGCCTCGGCGCGTCCAATCAGCACCTCCTTCTGCAGCAACCATTCGGGAAGGGTTTCTGAGATATAATTTGCCAAACCGGAAGTAAGCGTCTTCAATATCCTGGCAACTCCTCTGCTGTCGAGCCCCTTCATTTTCATCTTTTCCGAGGTATTGTACAAGGGCTGAAACGGGTCTTTGGGGGCATTCATGAATTCTGACAGCAATTCGGTTTCGGGATGTGCCAGATTATACCGACTGCCAAACTTTGACACCCGACCGAAAACCACATATTCATTTCCCTGCACCAACTTTTCTGAAATCCATTTCAATCCCTGAAACCAAACCAATTCCACTGTTCCGGAGCCATCCTGAAACAATGCGGTAAGACGGGCTTTCCGTTTTTCCCCCTGGGTCTGGATTCCGACGATCCGCCCTTTAAGCTGCACAAAACCTCCATCCTCACTGATATCAGAAATCCTGTGAAAAACGCTGCGGTCAATATAGCGGTAGGGGAAATAGGTGAGCAGATCCCCAAAGGTGAAAACCGCTAGCTCCTTTTTCAGAGTGTCGCCTTTCACGGGTCCTACCCCTTTGGCATACTCAACAGGTTGCGAAAAAAAATCATTGTTCATACCGTCACCTTCATTTCCGGACGGTATAAAGATAAAAAAAAGCTGCCCTGGAAAATCAGGACAGCTTTTCAAATTCAGATATTTTGGAATTAATATTCCCAGAGATCCATTTCGTATTCCTGGAATTGCTTTTTCAGCGATTCTGCTTCCAGGAGTGCATCCAGTCCGAGTTTAAACTCGCTGATATACCTGTCATAGACATTATCAGCTTTTATCATCCGGCTGCTGAACATCCTTTTAAAGAAAAGGTCATCAAACGTCATACGTTCCGTATCATTCCAACGGTTAAAAACCTCTTTGGTTACCAGCATATCACGTGCGTGGGGAAAATATACCCAGAAGAGTACCTCTTTCCCCTGCAGGATTCTTTCTCCTGTATTGGGGTCGGTGGTATACTTTTCACGCATCGGGGCGATTCCGATGATTCGCTTCTCCAGAACAGACCTTTTGTTATCGAAGAACCAGTCTTCCACGATCCAGTAATAAAGCACGTCGCTGGCTTCGAAGTTTCTGATGACGGGATAGGTAGTATCGTAGTCCGGGTCGTTCGGATTGGGCATAGTAACCCAAAGGGTGTCACCTGCTTTGGCCTGCAACTCAGCAGAGGTATAAGGACGTTTAAAATCCTCATCACTGTAAACTGTCAGAGTTCCCTCTTCAACAGCTGCCTGCCACAGAGCCGACATCAGGCTCATCCTGTGCCTTACCGGTTGAGCCGGGTAATACAGGGGATGATTCACTTTTTCCCTCAGGTCGATTTCCTGCCATACCCGTTTGGCCCACATCACATCGGCTTCGCGCAGATAAACGTAAGGAATTGACTTCCGGCTTCCTGCATTACTGATTTCTTCTTCACCCGCATTGCCATCCTGCGATTTTGCCCAGGCTCTGAGGTGAATGGGGCTCTGGCTTTCAAGCACCTGAGCTTCCAGGCTACCGGCCAGGAGAAGGAGGATGGAGATAGAAACAAGGATCGTTTTCATTGAAGTATGGTTTGGGATACTATTCGAGCTTAAGGATTACAGAAGGAAGGCTTTTCATTTCACCACCGGGACCCTGGGCTTTGATTTCCTCAATGAAGATACGTTCACCTCTGGAAGCAGCCTGTACTTTTGCGATAGCACCGGCATTCAGCCTGTTACCTCTTTGGGGAATTGAGCTAAGCACGCCACTCTTCTCCTTGATAACGAAATTAAAACTGGTAACCGAGAACTTCACATCCTCAAAAAGGAATTCTTCGAGTACTGCCTGACATAGAGGTGCAGCAAGTACCTGAGCCTTGGG
This sequence comes from uncultured Lentimicrobiaceae bacterium, assembly GCA_964550385.1. GTDB lineage: Bacteria > Bacteroidota > Bacteroidia > Bacteroidales > SKPS01 > SKPS01. The sequence continues at coordinate 3,929 of CAZJZF010000251.1, forward strand.
AATTACACCACCCTTTTTCCCGGCAAATGTGGGGGTGGGTGGGGGAATATTGCGAATTCTGTAAAGATAGGAACCCATTGATTGAGTCCTGTCGCCAATTTTTGCACTCACTGAAATAGTAGCTTCCTTACCTGCACCGGGTTTTACAATAAACTGTCCCCCACCTTTGCTGATGAGGGTATGTCCTGCGCTGATGCTAACACTGATGCTACCGTGAGATACACCAGGAACTGAAACCGACAGCGGGTTCTCCAGGTTCCTGTAGAATACATTCATCTTTGTGGCAGCTACGGTAGCTGTAGGCTTGAAAACACTATATGAAGTACTGAAATCATACGCCTTTTCCTTACCTGATGAAGGATCGAAAACAAAAATTTGTCCATCGACCTTGTGATCGCCTTCAGCACCAGAACCGGTTGTGTAAACCACTTTTCCGGAATCTCCGGGGATTGTCTGACCGTTGATTACTGCCTTGATATTGCTTTTGGTGTCGTAAGCCGCAACAAAGAGGGTTGCTTCATACTGACTTCCTTGTGGAATCATCATGGATACAGGCA
>CAZJZF010000252.1:0-4484 GCA_964550385.1 uncultured Lentimicrobiaceae bacterium
GTTGAAAGCAGGTGAAGGAGCTTTGCGGGAAGTATGTGAAGTGATATTGCTGGAATTGGGATTATTCGAAAAGGTGGCCGATTACCGGATTGCATTTGAGGGACCGTATGCCAGATATCTTGCCCAGCGCCAACAGGTCAATACTGAGTTGCTGTTGCCGTAATAGTTTTCAGAATATTCACTATCAGTCATTTACGACTTCCTCGCTGTTGCCTCGATATTTATCACAACTCAGCATGCTTTTTTCTGTTTTTCCTTTTTTATCCCACAACAACCTTTTACCTTTGCCCCCGGATTCAATCCGGCATAAAACCCAATTAATTTCCACCAAACTGTATCCCGGTCACAACCTTTGGGTTTGTATTCCGGGTAATGCGAATTAAGATAAACGGGGAAAAAGATGGTGCGTTCATTTAAACTCAAAATACGATGAAGATATCTCATATTGAACACATTGGCATTGCGGTCAAAGATTTGTCCGAAGCTATCCGGTATTACGAGGAAGTTCTTGGACTCACCTGTTATGCCATTGAGGAGGTGAAAGACCAAAGGGTAAAAACCGCCTTTTTTAAGGTTGGGCAAACCAAAATTGAGCTGCTGGAGTCAACGGATCCTGAAGGGCCGGTTGGAAAGTTTCTGGAGAAGAAGGGGGAAGGCGTGCATCATATTGCCTATGCTGTAGAAAATCTGGAAGGGTGCCTCGAGACGGCAAAAGAAAAAGGTGTCGGTCTGATAGACGCGGTTCCAAGGCGTGGTGCCGAGGGACTTGACATCGCCTTCCTGCATCCGAAATATACCTTTGGCGTACTTACTGAATTCTGTGAAGACCGGAAAAATAAATAAGATCCCTGATAGTTATGGCAATAGAGGACAAAATTAAAATACTCCTGGCGAAACGCGAACAGGCTAAGCTGGGTGGTGGTATTTCACGCATCGAAGCACAGCACAAAAAAGGAAAGCTCACTGCACGGGAAAGGATTGATCTCCTGTTGGATGAAGGCAGCTTTGAGGAGTTTGACATGTTTGTAACCCATCACAGCCACGACTTTGGCCTGGAGGACCAACTGGTGCTCTCCGACGGTGTGGTTACCGGTTATGGCACCATTGACGGCAGGTTGGTGTATGTTTTTTCGCAGGATTTTACGGTTTTCGGAGGTTCACTTTCCGAAGCTTACGCCCGTAAGATTTGCAAGGTTATGGACCAGGCGATGAAAGTTGGGGCACCTGTAATCGGCCTCAACGACAGTGGTGGAGCACGCATTCAGGAAGGGGTAAAAAGCCTGGCCGGATACGCTGAAATCTTCCAGCGCAACATCAATGCCTCCGGAGTAATTCCCCAGATATCTGCCATCTTTGGCCCCTGTGCCGGTGGAGCGGTATATTCCCCTGCCCTTACCGATTTTATCTTCATGAGCGAACGCAATAGTTATATGTTCGTTACCGGACCTAAGGTGGTAAAAACTGTTACCGGTGAAGTGGTTACCGTAGAAGAACTTGGAGGTGCCCATGTCCATGCCAGCAAATCGGGAGTAAGCCATTTTATTGCCGAAAATGAAGAGGAAGGGCTTCTGATGATCAGGAAGCTCTTATCTTATCTTCCTTCCAATAATCTCGAGGAGCCACCCCTTACCCAGTGTACTGACCCAATTGACAGGCTGGAAGACACCCTGAATTTCATCATACCCAACGACCCCAACAAGCCCTATGACGTGAAGGATGTGATTTACGCGATAGTGGATGATAATGAGTTTATGGAAGTGCATAAATATTATGCAAAGAACATTGTGACGGGTTTTGCCAAGTTCAAGGGAATGCCCGTTGGTATCGTGGCCAATCAGCCCAACTACCTGGCGGGTGTGCTGGATATTGAAGCATCAAGAAAAGCAGCAAGATTTGTACGGTTCTGCGATGCTTTCAATGTGCCTATTGTAACACTTGTGGATGTACCTGGGTTCCTTCCCGGAACACAGCAGGAATACGGCGGAATCATCCTTCATGGAGCAAAACTCATGTTTGCCTATGGTGAAGCCACCGTACCCAAGGTTACCATCACCCTCCGGAAATCGTATGGAGGGGCACATGATGTGATGAGCAGCAAGCAGCTCCGCGGAGACATCAACTATGCCTGGCCTTCTGCAGAAATTGCCGTTATGGGACCCAAAGGGGCTATCGAGGTGCTGCAAAGCAGGGAACTCAGCCTGATGACTAACGAAGACGAGAAAAAGCGTTTTATTGCCCTGAAGGAGACAGAATACAAGGAGAAATTTGCCAATCCTTATGAGGCAGCAAGGTATGGTTATATCGATGATGTGATTGAACCCCGCAATACCCGCTTCAGGGTCATCAGGGCCTTACAGGCTCTGTCGACTAAAAAAGACACAAACGCTCCCAGAAAACACTGTAATATTCCACTATAATAACCCTAAATTTTATGCATTTACTTTGGGCCATTGCCAGCATTACCAATATCGGGAACGAAAACATTACCATCGCAATTGTAGGATATTTTATCGTGTTTTTATCCTTAATCGTATTGGTTTCATTGTTTCTCTCTTTGCCAAAACTGATACAGCTACAGACAAAACGAACCATGCGGAGCAAAGGGATTAAGGTACCTGATGGCACTCCTGCTGCTCCCATTAGCGGTGAAGAGAATGCTGCCATTGCTTTGGCTGTTCATCTCTTCCTGAGTGAAATACACGATGACGAAAGCAATGTGATCACGATAAAGAAAGTGTCAAGATCCTACTCTCCCTGGAGTTCAAAAATCTATGGCCTGAATGGCCCGAAGCAACGACTTTGGTAGGATTTTTAGCAGAGAACCATTCGCCAATGCATATCAATGGAAAAAAACAGGAATAACAAGACCCGAAGAATAATCCAACAACCATGAAGCATTATAAATTTAAAATAAACGGAAACCAGTATGTGGTGGAAATCAAAGATTTCAACAATAACCTGGCAGAACTCGAAGTGAACGGAACCCCCTTTAAAGTAGAAGTGGAACATCAGGATACCGTAACAAAAACCCCTAAAATCTCCCGTCCTGCGCAACGACCCACCGCAGCACCCGTGCTTTCTGTTTCCGGTTCAGCCACACCAGTGATATCCCCATTACCGGGTACCATACTAAAAATCAATGTTAAAACCGGCGACCAGGTACAGAAAGGGGATAAACTATTTGTAATGGAAGCGATGAAGATGGAAAACAATATTCAGTCAGAGAAAGATGGCATGGTAAAATCTGTAAGGGTTTCTGTGGGGGACAATGTATTGCAGGGTGCTGTAATTATGGAGATTGAATAGAATCCGTATTTATTGGAATTGAATTTCAACAGAAAACAGAAAGGGGAAGCATGAAACGACTACTGACCATAATTGCAGTGATACTGTTGCTGGGATCTGTATCATCGCTATTTATGAGCACAGGATTTTCCGACAGCAGCGACGAGCCTGGTTCGATGCAGACAACTGGAATGCCCGCAAGAAGTGAACTTGTAAAAGGGAAATGGCTCGATCATAGCGACGGATACCGGATGAAAAAGGATGACAAATCTACGGTACGGCGCTATAAAGTACTCAAATTTGAGGCAGACGGAACTTTTATTCTCGACACAGCAAAACAGCGGTATCAGGGCAACTGGGAGATTCAAAACGACAGCCTGAAGCTCACCTTCATCAATCGCGGAAAGGCAGTCCCTTTGCCTCCCAGACATATAACCTTTACTGATGAAGGAAATCTGACATCAGGTTTCGACAACTACAAGCATCACAACACATCGCTTGCAGGATTACTGATCTTTTTTGAGTTTTCAAGTTTTCCCAATGCCACACCAAGGCACTTCATCATGATTCTGGTCGGATTGATCTTTATCTTTCTCGCAATCCGGTACGACTATGAACCCCTGCTGCTTGTTCCCATTGGAGTTGGTATCCTGATGGGCAATATTCCCTTTTTCCAGGCAGAAGGATTCAATCTTCAGCTGGGTATTTATGAGAAAGGCAGCGTTTTAAACTATCTCTATTTTGGTGTTACTTCAGGTATCTATCCCCCTTTGATTTTTCTTGGGATCGGTGCGATGACAGACTTCTCTTCCCTCATCTCGAATCCCAAACTTATGCTGCTGGGTGCAGCCGCCCAGCTGGGAATTTTCGCAACATTCCTCGGGGCTTTGTACCTGGGATTCAATCCACAGGAAGCAGCGGCAATTGGAATTATCGGAGGGGCAGATGGCCCAACTGCTATTTTTATCTCTTCGAAACTGGCTAATGGGCTGAATATTATAGATTACACTGCTGCCGGTGATCCGATTTTCGTAAGGAATCTCATCGGCCCCATTGCCATTGCAGCCTATTCATATATGGCTTTGGTGCCTGTAATTCAGCCACCCATCATGAGGCTTCTCACCACGAAAAAGGAACGACTTATCCGTATGCGTCCTCCCAGATCGGTTTCAGTTCTGGAGAAAATCCTGTTTCCCATC
>CAZJZF010000253.1:0-4448 GCA_964550385.1 uncultured Lentimicrobiaceae bacterium
CAGGTACCATCGGACTTGAAGTATCTGCGAATATTGCCAGAATCGATGTAACGTATGTGGTTGGTGGTTTGGGATGTCCCAGCTTAAGGGTACCTATCGTAGTCAATACTTCTGCACCCCCTGCTGTGGATGCAGGTATTTCTGACATAGTAAATCCATATCTCAATGCTGCATCGAATGTACCCCATCCCATTCAGGTGAGAATAAAGAACTTCGGGACCAGCGCACTCACTTCTGCCAGTATTGTCTGGAGTCTGGATAATGTAATCCAGGACACAGTGCCCTGGACAGGATCTCTTGTCAACGGCACTACTGCCGATGTAACGCTCGATACCATGACTTTTAATGGCGGAGTATATTGCCTTAAGGCATGGACAATTCTTCCCAACGGAATACCCGATGTAGTGCCTCTCAACGACACATCAAATCACTGTTTCAATGCCTGTCTTGCCGGAACCTATACCATCGGGCCTGCCACTACCGGTACGTGGCATTACAACACCTTCAACCAGGCCATTACGGCCTTGCAGTCCGTCGGTATCTGCGGTCATGTGATCTTTGATGTTCAGCCCGGAACGTATACCGAACAGGTAATTCTTCCTGCTATTGCAGCGATGAGTGCCAACCAGACTGTTACTTTCAGAGGGTCAACCGGCGACAGCACACAGATCGTTCTGCAATATACGGGTAGCACCTCCACAAATTACTTTACGGTGCAATTTAATGGCGCCGACTGGTACCGGTTCGAAAAGATGACCATCAAGGGACTTGGAACCACCTATGCAAGGGCAGTGGAATTCGTTACAGGGGCAAATTACAACATTATCAGCAACTGTGTCCTGGAGGTTCCCACCGGAACCAATTCTTCACTGGTGCCGATTTACAGTGCTTCCACCAGCAACGATAACTACAACAAATTCCTGAACAACAGGATACAGAATGGCTATTACGGAGTCTATTGGTATGGCACCAGCACCTCAGCCATGACAAAGTATACCATTTTCGAGGGCAACCTGTTCCAGGGATGGTATTATTATGGTGCCTATCTGTATTACCAGGATTCTCTGGTGTTTACGAGAAATACGATTCAAAATCTTACAGGATTTACCAACGGTTATGGCCTCTATGCCGGGTACTGCCAAAATGATGCAAGAATCACCAAGAATAAGGTAGAGGTGGCGCCAACCGGCACCCTTTACGGAGGGCTTTATATTTACTATTGCACGGGCACTACTGCCAGAAGAGGTTTGCTGGCCAATAACTTTGTATCTGTAACAGGAACCAGTACATCAACCCATTATCCGGTTCGCCTCTATTATTCCAATCAATGGGATGTGTTGTTCAATAGTGTGAATATTACCTCGGGATCGGTTTCAAGCAGAGCACTTGATATGTATTATGGTTCATCTAATAACGTTTTGAATAACTATGCTCGTAATACATCAGGTGGTTTTGCCTATTATGTAATATCAGGTTCAGCTGTTAACCTTTCGGATTATAATAACTGGTGGAGTTCAGCCAGCAATCTTGCTTACTGGGGAGCCAATGCCCCAACGCTGGCCATGTTAAAATCACTGAGCAGCAAGGAAGCCAACTCACAGAATATGGATGTAGCCTTTACAACCCCAACCGATCTTCACCTGCTGAGTTCCAATCTTTCTGCCAAGGCTCAGGCCAACGTGCTGGTGCCGGACGATATCGACGGAGAAATCCGGTCACCATTGCCCACCATCGGTGCCGATGAAGTACCTCTGATTCCGAAGGATGCGGGTGTTACCGCGATTTTAAGCCCAGGCACTTCCACCAACGAAGGGCAAACCTACCCTGTGCAGGTTGTGATTACCAACTTTGGAACCGATACCATTTTCGCCAATGACCTGAGCATCGAGTATAAAATCAACAACGGCACTCCGGTTTCCACTCTGTACACAGGTGCATCAATTCCAACCTTCGGTACGGCCACGGTTTCCCTGCCACAGATGACTTCACCGGCAGGAAATTCCACTCTGTGTGCCAAAACCGTATTCCTGGGCGACAACAACGCCTTCAACGATGAGCTGTGTAAGAGTTTCTTCGGAACCCCGATCCACGATGCCCAGGCTGCCCGCATTGTTGGACTGAGTGATGCCTGCAACATTGGCAACGACACCATCAGTGTCTGGATCAAAAACAACGGGGCAACGGCCATTAACTCACCCACTGCTTCAAATATCGTAGCGAAGTATACACTCAACGGGGCTTTACCGGCAGTAAGCCAGCCTGTAACCCAGGTGATCAACGTAAACGCCTCGGTGCTGTTCCATTTTAATACGCTGGCAAATCTGATCTCACTACTAACGGACTCGACTTACAACGTTATGGCATGGGTTGAACTTCAGGGCGACAATGTGAAATACAACGACACTGCTAAGTTTGTGGTGAAATCGATGCATGTGCCACCTTCACCCATCGGGCCTACCGTGGTTATTCCTTATGCCACCCAGGCACTGGTATCGGCCACATCCCCATCAAACGACACCATCCTGTGGTACCTGAATCCAACCGGAGGCTCTCATTTCCATATGGGCAACAGCTTCACCACCGGCATCCTTTACAACGATACCACCTTTTATGTTGAGGCTGTTGGGGCGTTGCCACTTCAAACTTTTATTCTTGGCACAGGAACCTTGCAAAATTCAAATACAACCTATCCTTCCCCCTACGGAAACTGGTACTGGGGTAACCGCGAGCAATACCTGATCAGGGCATCGGAGCTGACAGCCCTGGGCATGGTGGCCGGGGATATTTCAGAACTGGCGTTTAATGTGGTAACACCGCAAGGGACGCCTTTGCAGGGTTTCACCATAAAAATGGGGCATACAACGGTGAATGATATGACATCAACCTTCCTTACTACGCCGATGACTACCGTGTATACAACGGGAGCCTATACCGATGTGGGAGGCTGGAATGTACATGCATTTTCTGCTCCTTTCCAGTGGAATGGCAGCAGCAATCTGGTGGTTGACGTATGTTTCAATAACAGTTCCTATACCTATAATGGAGTCGTAACACAGACATCGACACCGTTTGCATCTGTGACAAGGTACAATTCTGATGTTTCGGGGGTGTGCGCTACTGCTACAGGATCAACGGCTACCCAGCGTCCGAACATCCGTTTCAAAGCGGGTGGAAACGGTTGTGGCAGTGCACGTGTTCCGGTGTTGGTGGATGTTCAGAATCAGCAACCCTGCGATGTTGGTGTTAGTACTATTTTGCAACCTACAACGGCCATCAATCTTACGGCTCAGGAGGATGTAAAAGTACGCGTTCAGAATTATGGCACAGCGGCCCAAAGCAACATATCCGTGAGCTACAAGGTTGATAACCTGCCGGTGGTTACCGAAACGATTACGGCAAGTATTCCATCCAACAGCTACATAGATCATACATTTGCCACCAAGGCAAATCTTGGAATCAATGGAACTACCTACCAGATAAAGGCATGGACCGGACTTGCCTGCGATGCCACACACCTGAACGACACCGCATGGAAGTCGGTAACAAACCTGCTGCCGAATTATTGTATTTCTACAGCCACCAGTGCTTCATATGAGGAGATATCCAATGTGACCCTTGGTACGTTGAACCATACATCTCCTGTAACAGGCGCAATGTATACAAACCATTCGCTTACGGTGCTGCCTCCGATGCTGTCGCCGGGGGTTACCTACCCGTTGAGTATCACCTCCAGCTTTGCGCCCAGTGCCACCTATCAGTACGCCTGTTGGCTGAAAGTATGGATTGACCTGAACCGCGATGGAGCATTCGATGCTGCAACCGAGGAGATCTTCTCTCAGGCAACCACCTCCAGCAATACGGTTACGGCCAACATCCAGATTCCATTCACAGCAATGACCGGCAACACCATGATGCGTGTAGTGCTGCAGCAAACCTCAACAGCATCGCTGGTAAATCCCTGCGGAACCTATTCCTATGGCGAAACAGAGGATTATATGGTAACCATTGCTCCGCAGGCAGCCTGTGATGCGGGTGTTATCCAAATTATTGAACCCATTCAGCTATCCCAGGCAGCAACTTCATTGCCGGTTTGGATTAAGTTTATGAACTTCGGCTCCAATCCGATACCTGCCGGAAACCTGTCGATTGCCTACAAGCTGAACAATGGTACCCCTGTTGTGGTTCCCTATACCGTTGCCATGCCTTCCGGTATGATCGACAGCATCCAGATGCCGCCGGTAACCCTGCTGATGGGCAACAATACGCTTTGTGCCTATACCATTCTGGCCTGCGACAGCACCTTGTTCAACAATGAAATCTGCCGCAACACCTTTGGCCAGTTTATGACATCACTGCCCTTCTTCGATGATTTCGAGTCCGGTAACAACTGGTATAAACCTACCGCATCTGCCAACTGGCAGTATGGCACACCGTCGGCCAATATCATC
>CAZJZF010000254.1:0-1543 GCA_964550385.1 uncultured Lentimicrobiaceae bacterium
GATTTTATCGAATTTGAAGTCCCTTCTTGAGATTCCACTCATCAACTTAGTGACAATTTCTGCTTCGGCATTGCGCACCTCCGCAATCATCTTATTGAAGATTACCACATTGGCGGCAAGAACAGTATGATAAAAGGTGTTGAACTCCCACGACATTTCCCTTTTCACCTCTTTGTTCCAACCACGTACATAGTTGAATCCAAGGTCGGTTTGCCTTCTTACGGCAGTATCAGGGATCAGATCCGTCATAGCCTTTTTGTATTTTTCCAGAGCCATCTTCAATTCATAGGCACGACCGGTTTTCTCATTTGCCTGGTCGGGAATCAATACAACAATAGGTTTATCGTAGTCATCCTTTTTCTTGATATCATCCAACTTAATATCCTGTGCAAGTTTCCACTTCTCTGAGGTTCGGTGGCTGTTATTACTTTCGACCTTAACCCCGAATTCGGTATAGGCTACCACATCTGTCATCAGGTCTTTGATATACTTCACCATATCGTCAGAAAGCTTCTTTGCCTGCATCGCTCTATCGTAAAAGGGCTTTACCTTATCTGCCTGCTGATCAAGCTGCTGCTCAAAATCACTGTACAGCATCTGGTTTTTCCCTTCGAAGGTTCGGTTGGTTTGTTCCAACCCATCATTTACAGTAACAAATGCCTGCAGAATATCCTTGGAGACGTTCAGTGCCAGCAGTGCTGTAAGCACGAGGTACATCATCCCAATCATTTTCTGCCGTGGCGTCTCTTTATATCCGGCCATTGATTATTCTTGTTTTTGGTTACACATATTCATACCTTCATCCGATTAGCCACGCACATTCCTCGCCGCGAGCATAGAGCCAGAGACCGGGTTGAGGGCTTTGCCGTTACTCGTAAGCTTGGCAGCTTCTTCCTCATACGTTTGGGTATTATCGATGGAGCTGTTAAGGTATTGAATAAACTTGGTAATCCCTTCCTGCATTGATGCAGAAGCATTTACATTGGCCTGAGTATTCTGGAGCTGGAGTTCGTAAACATTATTCAGGGTAGCGAGGTTTTTGGCAATTCTCGAGAGCTGGGTATTGTACTCCTTGCCATCAATATCGCTGAAATTCATGGCTTCTGCCGATTTTGCAATAGAATCGGTAGATTTACGCAAAACACTGGAGGTGTTCTGGTAGGCATCTGCGAGTTCCAGAACGGAACTGCTGGCAGATTCGAGGTTATTTACATAGCCCTTGGTAGCTGCAGCAGCATCGGTAATGTTGGCAAGCTTGCTGGCATTGTCGCTCAGGTGACGCATTCCTTCACCCAGACTGGCAATAAGCTCAGGCTCAATTTTGGCTTCGGATAGCATATTATCGAGTGCCTGGGTTAAGGTTTTGGGCTCCTCGTGCTTTTTCCCCTTGGCAACCGATTTTGTTTCCGTTTCGTGATACATTCCGGCAAGTTCTGGGTAAACAAGGCTCCAGTCCGGTTCTACGTGAGGTGGTTCGAAAGCAGAGAAGAAGAAGATCAGCGCTTCTGTTCCCAATCCGATAATAAGCATTTCATTGGCACCT
>CAZJZF010000254.1:1553-3219 GCA_964550385.1 uncultured Lentimicrobiaceae bacterium
TCAGCACCCGGGTAGTGGTTGATTTTAAAGAGAGCTCCCAAAATAACCACTGCAGCACCCCATCCATACAATTTCGACATGAAGTTCTTAAAGGACTTCGTTCTAACAAGACTATTTAGACCCATAAGTTAAATAAATTTTAGATTAGACAATTGGTTTATTGTAAGTTGATTTCTGTAAAGCTTAGCAAACACCCGAAAGAAACTATACCATAATAAATTGCTAGTATACATTGGATGAATTGGGGCCATCCCCTTCCATCCTGCCCAGATAGGTTTGTACACATCGGAAACCGATGAAACTTTTGGCAGTATCCTGGAATTCATAGGTTCTTGTACCTGTCTGAAGGTAATACTGGATATCTTTCCAGGAGCCTCCTCTGATCACTTTGCGCTTGAGAGCAGGTGCATCATTAACATCTGCTTCGTAGGAATAGTCCATATTCAGGTCATGGGCGAAGCTGTAGGTAGATTCATCGAAGGCGTTGCTGGTCCATTCCGACACATTGCCTGCCATATCGAAGAGGCCATAGTCGTTGGGTGCGAAATGGGCTACAATGATGGTATGGAAACCTCCGTCATCGATATAGTTGCCACGCAGCGGTTTGTAATTTGCGAGGAAGCATCCATAATTATTTCTTACGTAGGGGTTCCCCCATGGATATGAGCTGAGGTCGAGGCCACCGCGGGCAGCGTACTCCCATTCCGATTCGGTGGGGAGCCTGAAGTCAGCCTCATACGGGCGTTCTCTGCCGTCGAGGTAGGAATCGCGCAACTGGGTACGCCAGATGGTGAATGCCCTTGCCTGTTTCCAGTTGATCCCCACAACAGGGTAATGGTCGTATGCAGGGTGCCAGAAATAGTTACGGGTCATTGGCTCGTTGAAGGAGTAAGTAAAATCGCGAACCCAGGTAAGGGTATCGGGGTACACATTGGTTTTCTCAGCTTTGATAAAAACAGATCTGTCGCGCATACCCTGCGGACGGTTTTCGAGGGCTGCAGCAGCTTTGTAATCGATCCAGCTGTAAACATAATCGAGTTTGCGGGGATCGATCTGCTTCCTTCTGAAAAACCTCTCGTGTTCGGGAAGGAACATTTGGTCGAGCGGATTTTCATCATCTTCGCCATAACCTTCCCAAAGAATTTCTTCGTCCCAGTTGATGAGCTTGTACTGAATGGCCTGCCCGTACTCGATCACCTCACCGGTTTTTTTATCGCTGACATAATGCCTGCCATACAGATCGGGATCATCCAGGTCGCCCAGGATGGTGTGGGCAATGGAGTCACGCACCCATTCCACAAACTGACGGTACTCGTTGTTGGTAATTTCGGTTTCATCCATATAGAACGACTGCACCGAAACGGTTTTACCGGGAGCAAGATTGGAATAGGGCACATCCTGATCGCTGTTACCCATCACATAACTACCCATCGGAATGAAGAGCATTCCAAAGGGGCGTTGCTGGTAAAATTCGGGGCGATCCTGCGAACCGATCAACTGGCCGTTTCCGGAGTTCTTACAACTGTAAATCATTGACACCAGTGCCAGGAGGAACAGCAGCTTTTTCATCTTACCAATTGTTTTCTGAAGCATATCTTTGGTTTTTATCTCCGTTTTTAACGTGTTTTCCGGGTTTATGTTTCATCAGATCCTGAATGATTTACCT
>CAZJZF010000254.1:3229-4439 GCA_964550385.1 uncultured Lentimicrobiaceae bacterium
ATTGGAATAGCTGGATTTGGGTTTAATGATCACGATCTTAAAGCAATAGTTCAGGAAAATCTCGTGAGAACCGCTGCTGCGACCACCTCTGCCAAGTTGTGAAGTAGTAACATCGTAGGAGTAACCGGCCTTCAGATTTTCAAGCCCGCCACCGTTGAAAGGAAATGCTCCCAGCATAATGGCTACAGCATCATTGGCTCTGTAGGAAAGACCACCCCAGTATTTGTTGTTGTAGATTCCCAGCACATTCACATCAATCTGGGTAGAACCGAAATCGGACTTCAGCAGCAGGTTTGGGTTAATAGCCCATGCCGGGTTAGCAAGCACATAATAATAGCCACCAACAAGGTAATAGTGCCTTTTGAGAGAATATGGAACATCTGTGAGAGCAGCCTGAAAATCGGCCTCGGATAACTGGGAAGAGGAGATTCCCACATAGAACTGATCAGGAACATTGTAATAGGCGCCAAAGGCAAAGTCGAGCATCATATCGGACTCCTTGCCTGTGGGCAGAAGCAACGGGTCATCTAAATCAATCTTCTTGAACTTACCGAAATCAATGGTTTTGTTCAGCATTCCGGCACTGGCACCGATGGACATACGTCCCATTCCCAGATTGAATTTGTAGGCATAGCTAAGCCGCACCTGCATATTTTCCTCGAACCCCAGTTTGTCGGTAAGGAACATAAGGCCAACTCCACTGTTGATCCTGTTGATGGGAGCATCGATGGTAAACAGGTTGGTTTGCGGGTTTACTTTATCTTCCCCGTCGGTAAAACCCACCCATTGCTGCCTCGCAAGAATGTTCGAGCAGATGGCATCCCGCACACCGGAATAAGCCGGGTTAAAGGCAAGCTGGTTAAACATAAAATGAGTGATCTGTATTTCCTGCTGGGCGAACCCTGCAAGACCGCACATCATGAAGACTGTTACTGCAAAAAGCCTGATTCTGAACATGGCTGGGGAATAGGTTTCTTATGCGCCGCTAAAATACTAAATTATATAAACCGAATACACAAGGAACCGACAATATTACAGGTTTGTTGTACTAAAACAATTTACCTGAATTAGGTTATTGTTTCCTGGTAAAGAAAAAGTGGAATGAATGTTAACGAATTATAAATGAATATGTTAAAAAAGTCGATTTGTAGAATTTCTATTGAAATCAACCCAAAAAGTCCTATTTAGACATTCTCTAAATTAACAGGTT
>CAZJZF010000255.1:0-4431 GCA_964550385.1 uncultured Lentimicrobiaceae bacterium
GGGAAATCATACCTCGAAATCATAATTCCACCTAGCAGTACGCCCATTTCCTATAGGGGAGTGTTTTACATCAAAAGTGGCAGCACAAAGCAGGAATTGAAAGGAGAGGCTTTGCAACGTTTCATCCTAAAAAAGATGGGGCGAACCTATGATGAATTACCGGCTGATTATGCCAGGATTTCAGATATCGATAAAAAACCTTTGAGGCGTTTCCTTCATAAAGCGATCATAGCGAATCGATTATTGCCAGATGCAGAAGAAGATGAAATAGCAGTTATTCTGTCTAATCTGAAACTGATAACCCATAACGGAGCACTTAAGAATGCTGCACTTCTGTTATTTGGGAAAGATCCACAATCTTTTTTCGTTTCAAGCAGCTTCAGGATCGGCCGGTTTGGTGCCAGCGATCACGATCTAAGATCACAAGAAGTGATTGAAGGCAATATCTTCGAAATGCCGGACAAAGTAATAGAGATTTTGCGAACCAAATACCTGATATCACCAATTCGTTACGAAGGTTTGCAGCGAATTGAAGAGTTGGAGTATCCCGAATATGCCTTGCGAGAGGCAATTTTGAATGCCATTATTCATAAAGACTATACTGGAGCCCACATTCAATTAAGCATCTATGATGAGAAGATCATGTTATGGAATCCGGGCAAACTTCCAGATGAAATCCAGCTTGATCAACTCATTGGAAAACACCCATCGATACCCAGAAACAGACTCATCGCTGATATTTTCTTTAAAGCCGGATACATCGAAGCCTGGGGAAGAGGTATCGAAAAAATAAGGGAAGGGTTCTCCTCGGCCGGTAAACCCATGCCCCTGTTCGAAGAGATCGGTGGCGGCCTTATGATCACTATGTTCAAGCATGAATCGAGTGATGTCGGGAAAGATGTCGGGAAAGATGTCGGGAAAGATGTCGGGAAAGAATTGCACCTTAACCATCTCAAAATCATTGATTTAATCCATGTCAATCCTGAAATCACTATTCCGGATTTAGCAAAGATCATGACACTAACATCAAGAACAATTGAGCGCTATATTGCAGATCTAAAGCAGAATGGCGTTCTTGAAAGAGCAGAGGGAAGAAAAAAAGGGCGTTGGATTATCAAAACGAGGACAGTCAAGAGTCGATAGTCGAGTGTTGGCTTTAAAAGCGCACAACCCGGCAAATTAAAAGCCAAAAACCAATAGCCTCCGTGCGTTCCGAGTTCCGGGTTCCAGGTGAAGAATGCGGTTGGCCGTTGGCTGTTGGCCGTTGGCTTTTTTCACTACCTTTAACGCTTATATCCTCGCCAAAAGCCAAAAGCCAAAAGCCAATAGCCAAAAGCCAAAAGCCAAAAGCAAAAAGCAAAAAGCCAAACAACAAACAAAAAGTCGTTCTTCCGTACAGTCACAAAGACCCTGAATTCTGAGAAAAGTGATTTTATTTGTTTTAAATGAATAATATGTGCTATATTTGTTCTCTGTAAACGAACAAAACATCTATGCAACTTTCCAAAGAACGGCTCAAAGAGATCTATCTGGATCAACGCTCTGCATTCAATCGTTGTAAAGATTTGATTAAGCGCGATGTAGATCTCAACACCTATCTTCGCACCCAACAAGTGGTGATCATCTCAGGGATCAGACGATCCGGAAAATCAGCGCTTCTTTTTCTGATCAAAGAGCAAATGGGGCTCATGGATGCCGACTTTTGCTATTTCAATTTCGACGATGAAAGAGCGTTTGCAAACACCGAACTTCCTGAACAGCTCTTCATCCTCCACCTCGAACTGTATGGTAAAGAACCGGTGTTGTTTTTCGATGAAGTGCAGAATGTACCGGGCTGGGAGAAATTCATCAACCGAATGCATGAACGGGGATTGAAAATCTTTGTTACCGGCTCCAATGCGGGATTGCTCAGCTCTGAGATCTCGACCAGCCTCACCGGCAGAAACAAAGTGATCGCACTGTTCCCATTTTCATTTCGGGAGTACCTTCGTGCCTCCGGTTTAGAGTACGACCTCAGATTACTGGATATTAACCACAAATCATTGCTTCAGGGGGGCTTTAACCGTTATCTGGAATATGGTGGCTTTCCGTTGGTGGTGAAGGAACAGGATCCTGAATTGATCAACGACTATTTTCAGGATATTCTTTACCGCGATATCATTGCACGTTACAAACTCAGCCAGGTAATGGAAATCCGGCAAATTGGGATCTTTCTTGCATCCAACTGCGGCAAACGGTTCTCATACAGCACCTTGCAGCAAATTTCCGGCATAAAAAGTACCAGCTCTGTGAAAGATTACCTGTGGTATTATGAGCAATCGCACCTATTTATCTTCTTGAAAAAATTCGATTACTCTGTGAAAAAACAGATCATGAATCCACGGAAAGCTTATGCCATCGACACCGGGTTCTCGAACAGACTGGGCTTTAGCTTTTCGCAGAACAAAGGGAGAATCCTGGAGAATGCAGTGCTGCTCGAACTCCGTCGCAGAGGGCACGAAGTGTTTTATCACTCCGGAAAATACGAATGCGATTTCCTGATTCGTGAGGGTATCACGATCATCCGGGCCATTCAGGTTACATGGGAACTTCAACACCACAATGCGGCAAGGGAACTCAACGGGTTGCAGGAGGCCATGCAAAGCCACAACCTCATGGAAGGATTACTGATTACAGCAACCGAACCCGACCCGTCATGCCTGCCCGAACATCCGGGCATACAGGTAATACCCGCCTGGAGATGGCTTCTGGAGGATAGCAACAAGGGTTAAACGTTCAAGCGTTCAAGCGTTCAAATGCGATGCCCTGAGCGTAGTCGAAGGGTTCAAGGTTCAAGCGTTCAAGGTTCAAGGTTCAAAGTTCAAGGTCCTTGCTACTTTTTAGGTGAGGTCTCCACTATTTAACCTTATCCCTTTTTTAACCTCAGTAGACAAATGGTACGGGCAACCATATTAACCTTATAACCTAATGATTTAATGAACCTTATGAATCGAAGACTATGTCAGATGTGTTTAAATGTTCAAGATTCAATAGGTTCAAAAGTTCCGGGACTTTCTTTCGACTAAACAATTAAACGCATAAACATCTCGACACAAATAATAGTCAAATTTGCACAATAAAAGAACTGAATTTTGCACAACATATTTCCTTAATTATGCACAACAGGCAGTTTTTAATACCTTTGTACCTTAATGAAAGCTCAAATTATGAGCTACATAAACAGAATAATCGAAGCAGATTTGCAGGAAAAACTGTCGGCTTCGGGTGCTGTGCTCATCAAAGGGCCAAAATCCTGCGGAAAAACAGCCACTGCCAACCAATTTGCCCAAAGCGTGATTGAGATGGACAGAGATCCACAGGTTCCCGTCATCATGGCAACCAATCCGCAACTTTTGCTGAATGGCCACACACCAAGGTTGATTGATGAATGGCAGGAACATCCTGAGATCTGGAACTATGTGCGGCATGAGGTGGACGATCGGAAAGCGAAAGGGCAATTCATTCTTACGGGTTCGGCGAACCCCAATGACAGCGTAAGACTGCACAGCGGAGCCGGACGATTTACTATTGTACAAATGGACACTATGACCTGGCAGGAATTGGGTCATTCGACCGGATTGATCCGCATGGCCGATTTGCTGGAAGGTGAATTTCCAACCCTTCGCGATGAAGGGGTGTCGCTTGAATTCATTCTGGACAGGATGCTGACGGGTGGCTGGCCGGGCTTGCTGAATGAAAACCCTGAGCATGCCATCAGGATGAACAGCCAGCATTCAATCCTCATATTCGCTCAGCAGCATCGATGCGCAAATCGCCCAAACGCCACTTGTGCGACACCTCTCTGGCCGCAGCAGCATTGGGATTGAATAGAGAATCGCTGCTCAGCAACCTGTTATATGCCGGGTGCTTATTCGAGTCGCTGGCAATACATGAACTGAATGTTTACGCCAAAGCGAATGATGCAACACTCTTCCACTACAACGACTCCTATGGCCTGGAGGTTGACGCCATAGTGCAGAAACGAAATGGTGATTATGCCGCTTTTGAGATCAGACTCGGGGTAGGTTATATCCCTGATGCCGCCGAAAACCTCAAGGCTTTTGTAAAAACCATCGATACATCCAAAATGAATTTACCGAAATCATTGAACATCATCACCGGAACCGGCATGAGCCATCGCCGGCCAGATGGAATCAACGTGATATCGCTGGCGTCGCTGGGGCGGTAGATGTTGGTGTTCAAGTGTTTAAATGTTCAAGGATCAAAGAAATGTTCCGGGTGAAGAATGCTGTTGGCCGTTGGCTGTTGGCCGTTGGCTTTTTTAATTACCTTTAATGCTTGTATTTTCGCCAATAGCTAATAGCCAATAGCCAAAAGCCAATAGCCAATAGCTAATAGCCAATAGCCAAAAGCCAAAAGCCAAAAGCCAAT
>CAZJZF010000256.1:0-4415 GCA_964550385.1 uncultured Lentimicrobiaceae bacterium
AGCCTTTGCACATCAGCACTGAGCTTTTTACAGGCATCTTCAGGTACCCCACCCTCTTTTTCAAGCTTTTTGCCTTCTTCAATGGCAATCCTCCGGGCATTACGGATAGAAATTTTTGCTGTTTCCATCTCGTTTTTGGCCTGTTTTACCAAATCCTTCCTGCGTTCACCCGTGAGTTCGGGAACCATAATCCGGATAGTAATCCCATCATTCTGAGGATTGAACCCGAGGTTGGCTGCCATGATGGCTTTCTCGATAGGCTGGATCAGGTTTTTGTCCCAGGGTTGCAGCAGAAGTGTTCTGGCATCGGGAGTGTTTACACTGGCCACCTGGTGGATTGGCATCAGGGTGCCATAGCTTTCCACCTTCACGCTGTCGAGCATCTGGGGATGAGCTTTGCCAGCCCTGATTTTATGGAACTCCTTATCGAGGTGGTCGATGGCCTGGAGCATTCCGTTCCGGGCCCTGTTGAAAGAATCGATGGTTTCGGGTGTTGTCATACGGCAGGCTTTTTTCGATCTACAAACATAGAAATTTTATCGAATTGAGGCAAATTGACTTTCCAGGCACGGTTTTTATTAGCCATACCCGTCCAAAAAGGCTTATATTTGTGGCAACCCTAAATTTTTCATCATTATGAGAAGAGTTCATTTGTATGCTTTTGTTTTGCTGGTATTAACCCTTGCATCATGTGATGTATTACAGTATGGGCTTGAACAGGCAGCAAAGCAATCCACCCAAACCGGTGTACTTACCGACGCTCAGATCATATCCGGGCTAAAAGAAGCGCTGAAAGTTGGAACAGGAAATGCAGTGGGTACCCTGGGGATTAAGAATGGTTTTTTTGGCAACAACCGATTTAAAATTCTTTTCCCACCGGAGGTAAAAAAAGTAGAAAACACCCTGCGCCAGTTAGGAATGAATAAACTGGTGGATGATTTTATTGAAAAGATGAACCGTGGCGCAGAGGAGGCTGTGAAAGAAGCTACTCCGATTTTTGTGGGAGCCATCACCTCGATGACCATCGCCGATGCCAGAAACATTCTTTTTGGCAACAACCAGGCTGCTACCCAGTATTTCAAGGGAAGAACCTCTTCGCAACTATTTAATGCCTTCAGCCCGAAAGTAAAAAATGTGCTGGACAACAAGGTGAAAGTTACACAGGCATGGGCTGATATAGCATCGGCATACAACAAAGTGCCGGGAGTTTCACCTGTAACCGCCGATCTTCCCAAATACATTACCGACAAATCGATCCAGGCATTGTTTACCAGAATCGGAGAAGAGGAACAAAAGATCCGCGAAAACCCTACTGCCAGAGTGAATGATATCCTGAAGAGGGTGTTTGGCGAACTCGATAAAAAATAATTTCGGGGTTTTCTCCTTTTTTTCGATCTCAATCATATATAGCGTAAAAAAGAGCTGTATATGATCATCACATTTCAGGAGTTAATCAAAGAAATTTCGGTGAGGGCGTGGAATTCCCCCTGCCGCCAGGATTTTGAAGGCTCGGCCAGAATTGACAGAATGGCCAACCCCAGTAATTCAGGGCTTCCTTCTCAATGTGTATTCAGCCCGTTTTACCGGAAACCCGATAAACTCATCAACCATTTTGGCTTAAGGCACCTTTCGCTTCCAAATCCCGAAATCCTGTCGGCAGCAGAGTTGGCCAGAATTGTTAAGGCACTGGTAGAGTTGTGGATTGCCTGGAACCTGATTCCCGAATTTCCATCAGACACAACCGACAAAAACCGCTATACCCTGCTACGGGACTACCTTGAACGGGAGATGCCCATCCCGGCCATTGGCTCCATTCATATAAATTTTGATTCCTGTTTCGGAAGCAAAGGGGAAGCTGCTTAAAAAATCCGAACTGTTTTATTTCGGACAAAAATCCGTGATTCCCTGTTTTAAGGTTTATACAGGTATGTGCTATCCTTTTCAAAGGATTTTATGTAGCTGATACCCCTGTAAACATATTGGGGGTCGTGGGTGGAGGGTTTCCCGATCAGGGGAAATTTTCTGCCGGTATTGTGTATATGAAAGGCATCTTTGAATTTCCCGGCTCTGAGCTCTGCTCCATAGGTCATATCAATCCACTTCATCCCCCAGTAAACGGCATCATTTCCCCGGATGTCGCGCACCTGTATGCCAAGAAGCAGGCATTTGTATCCCATTAACTGAAAGGGACCCCAGGAAGAGGCGAGATTTTTAAGTGCATCATCGGTGGCATCGGACAGGTGTCTGGGGGTAACATGTTCATAAGAAGGGCGTTCCCCTTTTTTAACTTCCTTCAGACGTTCATATACATGGGGCTCAAATCTTGGCGGTATAATTTGTCTGCCGGAGGATTCGAGGATGATGAGTGCCATAAAATAGGAGGGCGGCAGGTTCATTTTACGGGAATACCGCAATACCTCATCTCCATAATTTTCTTTGGTTCTGATGAAGACATCCGGGTTACCCCAATCTGTAACATTTTGATTTTCACGAGTTAAAAAAATAAATTTCCACCACGAAAATGCCCCTGCTGCAAATAGGATGAGCAGTAAAAAAACTGTGAGGTTCCGGTTGCCTTTTCTTCTTCCCATCCATACTCAGATTTAAGGGTTTACTGTTTTGGCGGAACAGGAATCTGCCAGGTATAACTCCCCTTTCCCTTACTTTCGGATTCAGGGGTTGCGGAAGGCTGAGCCTTCGGTGTTACCGAATACTGCAGCTGCACCTCCCTTTGCTGTTTCATCAATCTGAAAGGAATGCGGGTATTAAAGCGGCTTTTAACCCTGACTCCCCGGTTGGTGGTTTTGGGAAATTTCAGCAATCCGATCAGCCTGAGGGCTTCCTGATCGCATCCATAACCTATTCCGTGCCTTACCAGGGGGTTGAGCACTTCGCCGTTATCGTTCACCTCATAGGTGATGTGCACATCCCCTTCAATACGGTTCTGCAGAGCCTCTTCGGGATATTGAAGATTTTCCTTGATGAACAGGTCAAAAGCTTTTTTCCCTCCCGGGTAAGCAGGAAGTTTAAGAAATTCTTTTCTGGGTTTTTTGGATTGTGTCAAAGGTTGTCCCTATTTTTTTTAAATGCTACAGAAAATTCCATACCGATTTGAGTATCAATGCTACACCGAAAACTGCCAGGGCAATGCCTACAGTTTTATTGATCCAGAAAAGTAACCGGATGGTAAGATATTTTTTGATTTTATTGCCTACAAAGCTCTTCAGCAGGTCCATCCCAAAAACCACCATCAGGGTACCTGAAAAAAAAGTGATGGTATAATTGAGAAGCATCCCTTCGGGGGCATTGGTTTTCACCCAACTCATGGCGGCAAGCCAGAAAAGGATCAGAAAGGGGTTGGCGATATTCATAAAATACCCTTTCAGCACAAAGGTAATCCTGCGTGGACTTTTAACCGGGGTGGTATATTTTGGGCTTCTGCGTTTGAAGATTTCTGGTTTTCGGGAAAATGTAATGGCTCCGAAGGCGATGAGGAGGGCTCCTCCTCCGATGCCCAGATACAGATTATAAATGCTGTCGAGGTTGTTTTCGAAGAATGCTGATGCTCCGATATAGCATAGAATAATCAGGGTGATATCACTCAGGATAATTCCCATTGCCAGAAGCACACCAGAACTGAAGCCCCGGGTAATGCCGGTTTGGATAATGGCAAAAAAGGCAGGCCCAACAGTGATGGAGATGATGAGCCCCAGAACGATTCCCTGTAAGAATGCGTGTATCCACATAGGCTGACTCTCCGTTACCTGTACTGGGCAATGTGGGCTTCCCACGCTTCTTGAAGCGTGCTTTTCATCACTCTGGGGAATTTGTTCTGTGCACCAATTTTCCCCTGTTTTTCCATCCAGTCGTAGAAAGCCCGGATCGGGAGCACCTCCACCTGCACTTCGCGGATGGCAGCAATTCGTTCAACTCTGTAGTCATCGTTGAGCTTTTTTAAATTCTCATCGATACGGCGGGATGCTACCTCAGCTGTCAGCGGGTCATCGGTACCCAGGTACCATTTGTGGGCGAACATACTGCCGTGTTTAATTCCGGCAACGGTAAATTCCCTGATGTGAATCTGCTCCTGACTGTCGAGCATCTCGATGGCCCTGTTCATATTCTCCTGCGACAGATGCTCTCCGCAGAGGTTCAGGAAATGGCGGGTTCGACCGGTGATGATGATCTCCTGACGGCTCAGGTCGGTAAACCGGATGGTATCTCCGATAAGGTACCTCCAGGCACCGGCCACTGACGAAAGCAGGAGGGCATACTCTTTCCCCTCTTCCACTTGTTCGATGGTAAAGGTTTGCGGGTTTTTTACCATGGTGTTGTCTTCGTCGAAATTGTCAGAGTTGAAAGGGACAAACTCATAGTAGAGCCCGTTGTCGAGCACCATGCGCATTCCCTGGCTG
>CAZJZF010000257.1:0-1836 GCA_964550385.1 uncultured Lentimicrobiaceae bacterium
CGGTTCAACATTTCCGGGGGTGGTGCCGGCAAGGGGCTGGCAGATGCCTTATCAGGTGCTGTTGATCTGGGGATGTTTTCGAGAGAGCTTTCGGAAGAAGAACTTGCCAGGGGTACCTGGTACACCGGTTTGGCCATCGATGCCGTAGTTCCCGTAATGAGCTCAAAGAATTCTGCTGTACCGGAGCTGTTGAAACGCGGGATGAAAGCTGAGGAGTTTGCAGCTGCTTTTGTGCAGCGAACGTTGAAGGATTGGAGCAATCTACCGGGAATAGGTCAGGGTGGAACTATGTCAGTATACACCCGATCGGATGCCTGCGGGGCAGCCGAAACCTGGGCCAAATACCTGGGTGCCAAACAGGAAGATCTGAAGGGGATCGGCATCTTTGGCGATCCCGGCCTGGCCGATGCCGTGGTCAAAGACCCTTCGGCCATCGGGTTTAACAACACGGCCTTTGCCTACGATGTAAAAACCGGAAAGAAGCGGGAGGGACTCGAGATTATTCCCATCGATATCAACAGCAACGGAACCATCGACCCCGAAGAGCAGTTCTACGACCAGTTCGGGCAGTTGCTGAAGGCCATTGCCGAAGGAAAATACCCTTCCCCGCCGGCACGGGAGCTCTATTTTGTAGCCAACGGCAAACCGCAGAAACAGGCCGTTATCGATTTCATCCGCTGGACCCTGACTGAAGGGCGGAAGATGATCCCGGCCGCAGGATATGTGCCCATCAGTGAGGAGAAGGTTCAGGAATACCTGAAAAAGCTCTGATTATTATGCGATTACGATCCATTTATACCGATCGGATCGTTTCCCGGATGATGGTAATCATGCTGGTTACCATCCTGTGCATGCCGCTGGTGATTGCCGCCGGACTCTATTACAAAGCTTCCCCTCTGTTAAGTGATTCTTCGCTGTGGGACCTGATAGCGGGATCAGCCTGGGCACCCACCCGGGGCGTTTTCGGCTTCCGGCCCTTCATTGCAGGTTCCCTCTACGTTACCCTGTTTGCCTTTCTGCTGGCCTCGCCGGTGTGTTTGCTGGCCGCCATCTACCTTACCCAGTTTGCCCATGCCCGCCTGGTGAAAGTTATCCAGCCGGTCATTGACATCCTCGCCGGACTTCCTTCGGTGATCTACGGCGTATGGGGTATTCTGGTGATTGTCCCCCTCATTTCCACCATCGGGGAAGCATGGTTTGGGGTGCAGACGACCGGATACTCCATTCTGGCCGCCGGAGTGGTGTTGGCAGTGATGTGTATTCCCTACATGCTCAATGTACTGATTGAGGTGTTCCACACCGTTCCGGTAGGACTGAAGGAGGCTGCCCTGTCGGTGGGAGCCACCCCCTGGGAAGCTGTAAAACACATTGTTATACGCAAGAGTCTGCCCGGTATCTTCTCTGCCTTCGGCCTCAGCATTGCCAAAGCCTTTGGCGAAACCATCGCGGTGATGATGGTGGTGGGAAACAGTATCCAATTCTCCATCAATCCCCTGAAACCGGGTTATCCCTTGCCGGCGCTCATCGCCAACAACTACGGCGAGATGCTCTCTATCCCCATGTACGATGCCGCCCTCATGTTTGCTGCCCTGCTGCTGCTGGTGATCATTCTGGCAATCAACCTCGTATTCAGGTTTATCATTTACCGAACACAGCTGCGATGAAGAAGCGAAAATTGCTGGAAGAGAGGTTTTTCAGGTGGCTGTCGGGGATGGCTGCCTGGTCGCTGATAGCCATTCTGCTGCTGATCATCGGTGTGATCTTTTACCGCGGATTCAGTGCCCTTACCCTGGATATGATCATCAAACTACCGAAGGGTGGATTTTACTATGGTGG
>CAZJZF010000257.1:1846-4409 GCA_964550385.1 uncultured Lentimicrobiaceae bacterium
TCGCTGTATATTGCCGGTGGCGCCACCCTCATCGCCATCCTGGCAGGTTTCCCTGCCGCACTGTTCATCAATGTACACCTCATCCGGTTTACCCGCACCCGGAATTTTATCCGCTACCTTCTCGATGCCCTTTGGGGAATCCCGTCCATCGTATACGGCGCTTTCGGCTTTACCCTGATGCTGCTGATGGGGATGCAGGCCTCCCTGCTGGCGGGGATCATCACCGTGGCGCTCCTCATCATCCCCATCATGGTGCGCACCTTCGATGAAGTGCTTTCCACCATCCCCCGGGGGCTGCCCGAAGCCGCTTTTGCACTGGGTTCCACCAACACTCAGACCGCTTTCAGAGTAATTTTCCGGCAGGGGATGCCGGGGTTCATCACCGCGGTACTCCTCTCTTTCGGGCGGGGCATCGGCGATGCCGCATCGGTACTGTTTACGGCCGGTTATACCGACCGCATCCCGGCGCACCTCGATGAGCCGGCTGCCACCCTGCCGCTGGCCATCTTCTTCCAGCTCGGCTCACCCATCCCAGAAGTGAGGGACCGTGCCTTTGCCTCTGCCATCATCCTCACCGTTATCATACTCATCATCAGCGTAATATCCCGGATTATCGGTCATAAAATCAAGTGAGATACCATCCCATGCTACCCTCCATCACCATCAGCAACCTGCAGGTGCAGGCAGGCTCCCAGCCCATCCTCACCAACATCGATCTCGAGATTCCCGTGAACCGTATTACCGTGCTGCTGGGGCCCTCGGGGTGTGGCAAAACCACCCTGCTGCGGTGCATGAACCGCCTGAACGACCTCGACAAGGGGCTGAAAGTGAGCGGTAAGATCCTGATCGACGGGGAAGATATCTATGCCGACTGGGTGTATCCACCCGCAGTGAGGCAGAAGATGGGGCTGTTATCGCAGCGCCCGTGGCCCCTGCCGATGTCGATTGCAAAGAATGTTTCCTACGGATTGAAAATCAAGGGTGAGCGGGATAAGCAACACATTGCGGAGCAGGTGGAGGAGCACCTGAAGCTGGTGGGTTTGTGGGACGAAGTACACCACCGGCTGGGGGCACCTGCTTCGAGTCTTTCCATCGGGCAGCAGCAGCGCCTTTGTCTGGCCCGCGGACTCGCGGTTCAGCCCTCCATCATCCTGGCCGACGAGCCCACCTCCGCCCTCGATCCGGTATCCTCCAAAATCATCGAAAACCTCTTCCGCGAGCTGAAAAGCCGGTATACCATCATTCTGGTAACCCATATTCTAAGGCAGGCCAAACGGTTAGCCGATCATGTGGTGTTCATGAGCGACGGCCGCATCATCGAACAGGGCACACCCGACCAGCTTTTCACCAACCCCGCCTCATACCAGCTCAGAGATTATCTGGTGGACGGGAATTAGTGGGCTGCGTTCGCTTCGCTCACATTCAAGTGTTCAAAGTTCGCTTCGCTCACATTCAAGTGTTCAAAGTTCGCTTCGCTCACATTCAAGGTTCAAATGTTCAATGCAGCGGGATAATTTGTGCCATTCAAAACCTTATAAAATCTTTTAACCTTAGTAGCATAATGATGCGGGCGTCCAAACCAACCTTATAACCTAATGATTTAATGAACCTTATGAATGAGAAGTTTTGCTACAAGGATCAAAATGAGGTATAGAAAAGGAATTTGCTTATCAGGGGTTGATTTCTGTTGGTACTGAGTTAGGGAGAAGAATAAGGTTTTAATAGCAAGGAATTGTCGTTTGGAGCAATGGTAAATTGATGTTCTACTCAAAGTGAACGAAATTTGGTTTTTTCTATCTGAGTACCATCACTTTTCCCTGAAGAACAGTGCTGGATTTTGAATCATGAATCCGTAATAGATAGATACCATTTTTTAGCCCAGTCATATCAATCCTTGCGGATCCGTATGAGGATTTCTCCAGCATTTCGCGTCCCTGCAGATCGAAAATCTTTATGGTGTAGCATTCTGCAGCAGGGTTATCGATAATTAGCCAATCTGCAACCGGATTCGGAAAGATTTTAATCTGGGATTTTTCTGCATCATCAACGGAAATGATTTGTGAAGAGTAATAATATTTGGAAATACTGCTATTCACCATGGTTGAGGTAAGTGAATCCCATTCCCAATGGGGAGTTTCCAGAAGCATCCTGGATCCAAAAACATTCACAGCCAAATCAGTGTCACTTTCTATCCAGTGAGGAAGCAGCAATGTATAGGATGTATTAGAGGTATCACGTGTGTAGGTTGATATCCGGCCAGTATTCCATTGAAGGATCCAGGGATTAAACAATGATTCTTTTTGCCATTCTACGAGTCCGCTCATGCCGAAACTCCTTTCCATTTTTATAGAGGGAAGGTATTGGGGCATGGAATAATCAGACTTAGAGTAGATTCTTCCGTTAATTTTCCCTCCAGAATTGTAGAAGTACTGATCACCATACATCGGATCGAATTGGGCGGACACAGAATTATAGTAGTATGTTATCCTTGAATTCATGCTATAATCTGGATTATAAGTATATTCGGTTTTGTGATAAACAGGTGTCCATGAAGATGTGCTGT